>JANPNP010000195.1:0-2187 GCA_031427535.1 Bdellovibrionales bacterium
AACATCTGAAGCTAAGGTTTAATCTTAAACTTTTGAATTGATTTAGCCTTAAAGAACAAAAAAAAACTCGCTTGTAAAAGCGAGTTTTTTTTTACTTTTTGAATGACTATGTTAATTAACCTTTTACGTTAACATTAACAGCGCAAGGTCCTTTTTTACCCTGACCGACTTCAAAATCAACTTTATCGCCGTCTTTAGGCTGTTGACCTTTGACTTCAGAGATATGAAAAAACAAATCTCCGCCGCCGTCTTGAGTGATAAATCCAAAACCTTTTTCGCCATTGAAAAACTTAACTGTACCAGAACTCATGTGTTAACCTCTTGTTTTAATTTGTGAAACAGTATTAGCATATTTTTCTAAGTTTGAAAGTTAATTAAAACTATTTTTAAAAATCTACTGAAACCTGCACTTGTTTTAACCATTTAAGGCAAAAAAAAGGCCGCAGGCTATGAACCTGCGGCTTTTTAAGTATTTAGTTCAATTTGGTAATTACTTTAAGAAGTCACCATTGATACGCATACCAACAATAATCTCTTGTAAACTGCGCTTGTCATTGAATGCAAGATTTGTATCCGGAGTCATTTCACGGCTGTTCAAAGCGATATGATAACGGTACATATCAGCAGCTACTGGCTTGTATTCAGCCTGTAAACCGTAAGACATGTATTTGTTTTTTACTGCAGTTGCCGCGTCTAACTTCTCTTCTGAAGCAACAACCTTCACGCCTACACCAAGATTTTCATCAACAGAGTAAACTACTTTACCAACGATTGAAGTTAATTGGTCTTTGAAAGTTGTAGTTCCAGTCAAAAAAGAATTATTAGCAATATTGTAATCTAATTGTGCCAAAACCGGATTTGAATTCCACTGAACACCTGCTGCGATCCAGTCATTCTTAACATCTTCTCTAACAGTTTGACCGTGATAAGAAGCAATTAAGCTTAAAGTCTTATCCATCATAGAGCCTTTGTAAACTAGGCCTAACATACTTTTATTCTGAGTCGACGAACCAGCAGTCGCATTAGTCGTTGCGCCGGCACCAGAGCGGCCCGCATTAAGATCTAAGTTCGTAGCCATTAATGCAACTTCATGTGTATCAAATGTGAAAGCAACTCGTGCTCCAGTTTGATAAAACTGATTTGAATATCCTTTAAAACCAACTCCGCCTGTAGAACCAAGCACTGACCCGGTACCGCCGTAAGATTCAGAAGTTAAGTAAAGATCTGCACCTGCAGTCGTACCTTCAAAACCACCATTTTCGATGGCAAATTTTCCAACTGTTAACTTAATCATGTCTGACATTTTGTGAGTAGCATACGCCATATCAACTGTCGGATTTGAATTGTCACGAACTTCCATTGCGCCTTGTGGACGTGTCGCAAAACGAAGGCGTGCGCGGTAAGAAATTGTGTCGCCCATTGTACCTTTGTAATCTAAACGAGCTGTTTGCATGACAAAACGATAATTTTGCAAATCCGGAGCAACTGCTGGCGGAGCTGTGTTTGCAATTCCATATTCAGCAGCATCATTGTAAGTTTGGCTTAACATGTCTGCGCGGAAATCTAAGTTTAAGCTTCCAATGGCTTGAGCTTGAGTTGTTGCTAATCCGATGATGACAAGCATTAAAATACTCTTCATTTGTAAATCCTTTTTGTGGGTTGTTATTAACAGTTCCGTTTCCAACATTCTTTGTTTAGAAATGTGAGAAGTCAAACAGGCGCTTGGCGCACTAAGTCTAGCTGTTGCTGGACCTTGGGCGGGGTGGATTTTTTAAAATAATTTGCGTGATGGCGCCGAAAACAATTCCCCAAAACGCCGAGCCAATTCCATAAAAAGTAATTCCGGAAGCTGCGACAATGAAGGTAATAAATGCGGGCTTTCGTTGGGATGCATCTTTTAGTGCCGCTTCTAATGCATTGGCTATTGTTGCAAGTAGCGCAAAGCCCGCGATAGCAAATACAAGTTCTTTTGGAAACGCTGCGAACAAAGTCGTCACTGTAGCGGCAAAGGCGCCAACGATAAGATACAAAACACCCGAACTAATTCCTGAAAAATAGCGCCTTTTAACATCGGGGTGAACACTAGGCTCAATGCCGACGGTTGCAGTAATAGCTGCTAGTGTGATGGTAAATCCACCAAAAAATGAAGTGGCTATATTTGCCAAACCTGTTGCCGTAAGAATGGGT
>JANPNP010000196.1:0-5165 GCA_031427535.1 Bdellovibrionales bacterium
ATGCCTATTTTTGAATACAAAGGTTTAACCCGTGACGGAAAAAACACCAAGGGCGTTCTAGACTCTGAAAATTTACGTGCCGCACGGATGAAGCTTAAAAAAGATGGCATCTTTGTTGTTTCTATCGCGGACAAAAAGAAATCATTGGTGCAAAAAAAATCAGGGGCCCGCGGTAGGTCAGGTTCCGTTCCGGTTAAAGATTTATCTTTAATGACCCGTCAGTTGGCGACGTTAATTAAGGCTAATGTTCCCTTAGTAGAAGCATTGACCGCTGTTTCCGAACAAGTTGAAAATCCAATCTTATCGGAAGCTCTTGCAGATTGTAAAAACATGGTGAACGAAGGGCTTTCGCTTCATAAAGCATTTGCAAAGTATCCAACTGTTTTTAGCCCAATATTTCTTTCCATGGCCGAGGCCGGCGAAATGTCAGGAACGCTTGATGTGATTTTAATTCGATTAGCTGAATTTACAGAATCACAAGCAGAGCTTCGACAGCGAATTCAAAGCGCAATGACGTACCCAATTATTATGTTAGTTGTCATCACGCTAGTTATCTTTGGATTATTCACAAAAGTTTTACCCGAAATCTTAGCCGTTTTTGAATCATTTCCGGACATGACGCTTCCGTGGTACACACAATTAATTTCTTCGACTAGCCAAGTTTTTATAAAGCACTGGTACCTTTTTGCAGGATTTATCGTCATAACAATTTTCTTGTTTACTCATTGGAAGAATTCAACCGAGGGTCGCAAAAGCTGGGATGGTATTTCACTAAAGCTTCCACTAGCTGGTGATATCATTCGGATGGTGGCTATTTCGCGATTCACTCGGACATTAGCAACTTTGTTAAATGGCGGAGTTCCAATGCTGAACGCGTTAGATATCGTGCGTAACGTGGTCGATAACCATGCGATAGCCTTGGCAATTGATGAAGCCAAGAGTAATATTTCTGAAGGAGAATCGATTGCAGGACCACTACGTAAATCGGGACATTTTCCACCGCTTGTTGTGCACATGGTAAACATTGGCGAAAAAACAGGTGATCTGGAAAATATGTTAACGCTTGTTGCTGACGCATATGACTTTCAAGTGAAAGCAAAAGTGGATACAATCACAACAATACTTAATCCATTTATGACCTTGCTGATTGGTATTGTTATTTTTGTCATAGTATTGTCTATTATTGTTCCAATGTTTGATTTGACCTCTAAATTAGGTGGATAGGAGCTTAAGATGTTCAAAGTTGTAGGAAATAAAATGAAATTAAATAATAAGGGTTTTTCGCTTGGTGAAATTCTGATCGTGTTAGTTATCATTGGCGGAATTATGGCCATTGTGTTACCAAAAATTGCGGATGGAAATGCCAAGTCGAAGGTGAATTCGACGCGTTTAAAAATGTCTGAAATTGAAAATAAAATTAACGAATTTAATTCGGAATGTGGAAAGTATCCAAAGTCTGTATCCTTTATAACGGAAGACGATGCAGGTTGCAAAAACTGGTCAAGCAATCCGAAGATGAAACATCTTCTAAAAGATGGCTGGGGAACTGACTTTATTTTTGAAGGCACTGACACTGGTTACAACTTGAAGTCTTTGGGCGCAGATAAAAAAGAAGGTGGCGGAAGCTACGAAAAAGATATTTTCTCTGATGGATCACAAGCTGCGGCTGAATAAAAAGCCTAGCAGCGGGTTTTCGCTGTTAGAAATTATTATTGTACTATCTATTATTGGCGCGATCATGGCCGTGGCACTTCCCCGTCTAATGGATAAAAAGCAAGATACCCGGAAAGTGTTCCGAGATTTCGTCATTGCAGGAAAAGATATTCGTAACCGTGCTAAATTGGGCGGAGTCTCGTACCGCTTAGCCTTTCGCTTAGAAAAAGATCAACAAACCTGGTGGGTTGAAAAAGCGACGAAGGCGATCTTACTTGATAAAAAAGCCTTAGAAGAAGCGCGCGAAAAAGCGGGCTCATCATTTCGTGAAGACGAAAAACCACCGGCCGACTTTAACCCGGATACGTCCATATTTAAAAAAGAACAGCAGCTACCTGAAGGATTCAGTTTTGTGCATATCGAAAGCGGGCCCCAAGAGCTAATTGCTACCGAAGGCGTGGCTTACATCCATTTTTTTTCGCAGGGCATGATCGAGCCCTCGGCTATCCAAATACAGGATCCCCGAAAGAATATTTGGACACTTGTCTTTAACCCAATCACAGGTCAATCTGATATTATACCTGAAGCAAAAACGTTACGGGATTTAACGCGTTAGGAATGTGTTTTGAATTTAGCAAAACAGAACCGAAAAACTAATACGAAACAACGCCAAGGCTTTACTTTAATTGAGGTTGTCCTTGCGTTAATGATTATGGCTTCAGGACTTTTTATTCTTATGAATTCCTGGGCCGGAACATATTCCCGGTTACGTAAAACCCAAATACAAGTGCAGCTGATAGCACTTTTAGAACGCAAAGTAAGCGAGCTTGAACGCGAATATAAAGGAAAACCTTTGGACTCAATTCCTGAGGAAAAAGAAGACGACTTTGGCAGTGATTTAGCCGGTTATTCTTGGGCTATGAAATCACGTAAATTAGAAATTCCAGATTTGTCCTCAAGTCTTATTAGTGGTGAAGATGGCGCCGATCAAACCTTGCTGCTTATTATGAAAATGTTCACAGATCATTTATCGAAATCTATCAAAGAAGTAAACGTTGCAGTTACCTTTCGTGATAAAAAAAAACCGATTAAAGCCAATGTTACAATCTACATGATTGATTACGATAGACCTTTACCACTTCCGGGCGCTGCGCCCGCAGGTGGCGGATGAAATCGTCAAGTCGTGCGGGCTTCACGCTAATAGAAGTTATTCTTGCTATCACAATTTTATCAACGCTTACCGTTCTAACAACGCAAGCACTAAGTCGGGCGCTGAAAGCAAAAGTTAAAATTCAAAATGAAGTGGACGATGTTTCGGCATTACGTGATACGATGCGTATGATTCGAACTGATTTAAATTTAGCGTACCATCACCGAGATTTCGAAAAAGAACTTTTGGATCTGGTAAATAAACCGGCCAGCCCACTTCCTGGCGTGCCGGCTACGCCCCCACGTGCGACAGCACCACCTGTGCCTAGAGAAAATAAACGTTATGATCCGGTAACTCATTTTATCGGAACTGAAACTCAGGTTAATTTTATTACGATGAACAATGGCCGAACGACTGCAAATGCACAACAAGCCGATTTCATCGAAGTTGGCTACGCTGTGAAAGGTTGTCGCAATTTAACAGATTCGACTAAATCAAGCCAGTGCCTGTACCGACGAACACAGCTTTTACTTGATGAAGACGTTGCTGAAGGCGGCACCGAAAGTGTTCTACTAGAAAATATAAGTGAATTTAAGGTTCGCTACATTGGCGAAGGAAAACAAGATTGGGTGTCGACTTGGAATACGAAAAATAGCAGCGATGCTGCCACCCGCTTAAGATTTCCACAAATCGTTGAAGTTTCTTTAGCGATTGAACGTGATGTTGATAAGAAAAAACGTACGTATTCCATTCAATACGCCGTACCTATACATTTTCCAAATAACCCACCGCTAGCCGCAGGCGCCCAAGGCGGTGGCCAATGAAAAAAAATAAGCTGTCAAAGATTTTATCTCGGATGAGCCATAACCCGTTGGCTGGCCCACAAAAACGAAAAGGAGTGGCGCTGATCTTGGCTGTTACGTCTTTATTATTTATGGTTTATATCGCGAAAGAAGTCTCGCGCGATTCGCTAACTGAATTCGTGGTTAATTCGCAGGAAGTCAGTCGACTAAAAGCTTACTACGCTGCTAGAAATGGAATGGACATTGCCTTACTGCGAATTAAATTATTTCAGCAAGCTTCACGTTTTCCACTGCCACCTGCTTTTGCAACCCAGCTGGATCAAATCTGGAAATTTCCTTTTGCGTGGCCGTTGCCATCGCCCCCAGAAATGAATTCTGTCGCAAAAGAATCGATGGATAAGTTAGCAAAAGAATCTTTGATGGATGCAACATACACGCACACAATTGAAGATGAAGGTTCAAAGATAGACGTAAATGATTTAATTTCACCGTCGAAAACTTTGCGAGAACTAACGGCCAAACAGCTTTTGACCCTTTATTCACATCGTGTTGAATCGGATGAAAAATTTCGCGAAGAATTTCAGAATTACAGATTTGAAGATCTGGTCAACCGTATGACCGACTGGATGAGTGACAAAAATACCAGCGCCAGTGGGGGCGGCAAAAAAGGATATTTTTCAAGCATGGGCGAATCGTATCCGCCGAACCGTGGCTTTCGAACGCTTGAGGAAATTCGTCTTGTACCTGGAATGACAGACGAGTTTTATAATATTATCGCTGGCCAAATTACAATTTACGGCATGAAATCTATAAACCCAAATTTAGCATCAGAAAATGTTTTAAAGTCATTAGATAAAGGAATGACAGATGAAGCTGTTAAGGAAGCAATGGCTAGAAGAAATAATCCCGAACTTGGTGGCCCGTTTAAGGGAACGACATCTGAAGAGTGCAATAAAGATTTCAGAGCCTTTGTTGAAAGCCGGGGTGCCCGTGTAGAGCCAACTGAATTTGATAAAATACCGATGCTTTGTGATAAAGTAATAAATTTCCGCGTGAAATCGACGGGTATATATGGCTCGGGGGCGCAGGCGATAATTCGAGAAATCACGGCCGTTGTTGTCGATATCAGTCGCTCGGCGGCGCAAATTAAATCGTACATCGATAAAGAAAAAAAAGAGCTTGAAAATGCTAACGGCGGCGGGGGCGTTCCAGCTGGCGGAGCTGGACCTAAGTCACCTGCACCGAAGCAAGATCCTCTACCCAAAGGTCAGCCGCGTGTCGTATACTGGTCTGAGAATTAGCAGTGCACGTTTAGATTTAACCACCAAGGAGTTTAACAATCATGAGATCAATCGGTATCGATATCGGTGAATACTCAATCAAAGTTGTTGAACTGATTCAAAATAAGAAAAATATTTCAGTAAACCAAGTTCATGAAAAAGTTTTAAATTTAAATAGCTCAGATCAAGACCGTGAATTAGAAGCCATCGAATTTGTACGTAGACTTGTTAGCTCGCAAGATTTCTCAAGCACTCGATTTGTTATGGCTGTACGCCAGG
>JANPNP010000197.1:0-12748 GCA_031427535.1 Bdellovibrionales bacterium
AACGTCGTTCCGCCCCCATAAACCGCGATCCGTTCAACCTTGACGACCGAGCCATCCTTATATTTTGTCGCCGCATTGTTCAGCGCCCTGAGCACTGCGGCCCTGCCTTTGCCGAATGGTCCAAAGGGGTTGCCGAGCGTGGTGTCGGCGCGGTCGGCGTTGGATTTTGCTCAATGAATCGCAGCACCTGATCATGTTGATCCAAAAATTCAGAAACCTTGTCGATCGAGTCAGCAGCTTCTAAAATATAACCTTCAATACGCTCAAGCTGATTATCATAATTTTCTGAAAATATAAATTGAGCCACAGTCGGTTACTTCTTTTTGGTTAAACGATCTAGTCGTGATTTATCGCCAAGTTTATATTCTTTTGTTTGCCCGGATACAATATCTGACATTCCTAAAAGACGACGCTGTAAAGATAAAATCTCATCTTGCATTTCTTGGTAAGCCATTTCTTTAATTAAAATATAGCAATCGCCTGATCTGCGCTGAATGCGAATGGGTTCTTTTGCTGCTAAATCTAAATAATCTTTCAATTCAGCTCTAAGCTGTTTTGGATTCGTGTTTTGCATAGTACCTCCAGATCAAATAGTACCACTAGGTGTACACCATGTAAAGCGCTAGCTAAGTGCTTAAAACCACTGACTAAATCACCCCAGTCTGCAATAGCATGAGTAGCGCCTCGCCCAACAACACTATAATTGGGGGAATACATACTTTTTTCAACATAGTAACCAGCGAAAACTTTAAAGACTAGAAAGGCCATCATTCTGTAATTAAGTATGTCTTTCTTGCCTAGGCTTTACCGCGTCTTACTTCTTCAGTTTCTGCAACCGCTACAGCTGCATTTTTGTTAGATTTTGAATCCAGAGTAACGTTGTATTTTTTCTTCCATGAATGCGAGCCTTAGCTCACTCTCGCCTTGTGTGGGTCGGCTTCTACGGTGAACCGAAGTCCGAGGGCTTGATTGCTCTTGATGCCTATCGTGATAAGGGTTTACAAATACCAATATAGGTCATATCATACCCCTGTGAAGGCAGCTGTTCGATATTACGTTAAAAATAATTTACATGGACGCTATGTCATTGAGCTTTCTATATATGAAGTAGGCCAGTCATCAAATTATCCTGATGGCATTAAATATGGCCTGATCTGCAAGGACCTTAAGACAGGGCATTACGTTTTAATGGACAACCACCACCCCAAAGGTCCACATGTTCATATAAATAATCATGAATTCGACTATGAGTATAAAAATGATGAAAAGTTAATTGAAGATTTTCAAAATTGGGTCCTTAAAGAATTAGGAGTAAAACTATGAAAAAACTAATTGTTTCGATTAAGTCATCAGGTGACACACTTTCTGATTTCAAGAAAGCTTTGAAAAATGCACGCAAAGGTCGCTTGAAAGGGAACCATTTTGAGCTTTCATTTGATAACAAAAAAGATTTTGATCGCTTCGTGAAAAACTTAGGAATTTTGTCCGCTATCTTAACCCACAAGCCAAAGTCCATTTATGAATTGGCTAAATTAGTTAATATGGATGTTTCTAATGTGAATAAGCTGATTGTATTCTTTGAGGCTGTAGGCGCGATTACAATTAAAGTATCAACTGTGTCTGGAAGAACCGTTAAAACCCCGATTGTTGAATACGGACATATTGAGTTTGATTTGAAAGCTGCATAATGAATTCGCTAAATGTGTTCGCATCCTGCTTGGATACGCAATTTTTAGGATTTTTATCTGATCTGGCCCCAGTTTAGTGGACAGATTTTAGTTACCGTAACAAGTTTTACGACCCACAACGTGAGTCAATACGAAGTATACCAGTTTTGCCTAAGCCTTGCCGGTTGATCCAAAGCCGCCAACACCACGGTCTGTATCAGATAGTTCGGTAGATAATTCAAAGCGCGCCAAAATTACTGGCGCAACCACCAACTGGGCACAGCGGTCTTGATCCTGAATGATCACGTTTTCTTGACCAAGGTTAATTAAAATAATTTTAACTTCACCGCGGTAATCAGCATCAATAGTTCCCGGCGTATTTAAGACAGTTAATCCTTGTTTTGCTGCCCAACCGCTACGAGGCCTTGCCTGAATTTCAAAACCAATCGGAACTTCAAATGACAGCCCCGTAGGAACCATAGCCCGCTCGCCTTTTTTTAAAATCAATGGCGAAGCTAATTGCGCACGAACATCAAAACCACTAGCACCAGGTGACTGATACATTGGTAGTTCGCCTTTAAAATGTGGCCATTTTTTTATTTTAACAGTCATAAATTATCCTATGCTTTTCGTTTTTTTGAAAAATCGTAGTTTTCCAGCCACTCTTTGTGGGCATTTAGCTTGGGACCCATCAAGGCCACCGAAACTTTTGTTAAATCAAAATGTTCATCAACATACGCCTGGACTGATTTTTCGGTCACCGTTTCTACACTTGCAATCACATCTTCTACTGAGCGGTACTTGCCAAAAATCATTTCATTTACACCTAACGAGCTCATACGGTTTTCAATATCATCAGAGCCCATTAACAACTGCCCGCGCACCTGAGTTTTAAATAAATCGATATCTGATTTTTTAAAACCGTCACGCTTTAAGCGTAAAAGCTCATCAGCAATAATGTGCATGACCCGTTTTACTTTGGCTGTATCCGTGCCAGCCTGAATAGTTATGTTTCCCGAATCGACATTGGTATTTAGTGATGAATAAATACTGTAAGCTAGGCCTTGGCGTTCACGCACCGCCTGGTAAAGCCTAGATGTCATCCCGCCGCCTAATAGCGAATTTACGATAAAAGCTTCAAAACGGTACTTATCTTGAAATGATGTCGACGGAAACCCAAGTAAAATATGCGCCTGTTCCATCTCTTTTTCATAAATCTTTCGCGACACTTTCCACCGTGGCGCCCTACGCACATTAGGTACCGAGAATTTTTTGCGTGTGCGAAATAATTTTTGTGATTGAATTACCAATTGATCGTGATCGACTGGCCCTGCCGCACTGACGATTAAATTACTTCCCTGGTAATACTTTTTATAAAAGTCGATAACCTTTTTTTGAGTCATCTGTTGAATCGTTTCGCTTTTACCTAATATTTGCCGGCTTAGCGGATGATTTTTGTAAACTTCAGCATAAAAATGATCGTAAATAATTTCTTCGTCGGCATCATCACACATGGCAATTTCTTGCAGGATTACTTTTTTTTCTAATTCAAAATCTTTTTTTGCCAAATCCATGTTACAAACTAAGTCAGACAAAACTTCTAGACCCAGTTTCCAATCTTCTTTTAAAACTAAGCAGTGGTAATTTGTATATTCTCGGGTGGTATAGGCATTAAGATCACCGCCCAAAGATTCAAGTGATTTAGCAATCTGATACGCATTCCTAGTTTTTGTTCCCTTAAATACCAAGTGTTCCACAAAATGCGACAAGCCAACTTGGTCTTCATCCTCGTCGCGCGTTCCGGTTAGTACCCAGACACCGATTGATACAGATTTAGAATGCGGGTGGGTTTCAGTCACCACTCGCACTCCGTTTGACAAAATTGATTTTTTAAATGCGCTCACGGCTAATCTTAAACTTTACTATTGTAGTAAGGCTTTACGCGATAGCTTAATGCGACCCGCACGGTCCACTTCAAGCACTTTCACGTCGATCATTTCGCCTTCTTTTAACACGTCAGTCACTTGGCGAACGCGCTCGTTAGCAATTTCAGAAATATGTAATAAGCCCTGGGTATTTGGCAAAATCTCGACGAACGCGCCAAATTCAGCAATTTTCATCACTTTTCCAGAGTATGTTTTCCCAACTTCAGCTTCGGCACAAATTCCTTCAATGATCGCGATCGCTTTTTTAACTGCTAATGGATCAGCAGAAGCAATGTTGATTGTTCCATCGTCTTGAATTTCGATTTTCACGCCCGTTTGCTCTGTGATTCCACGGATAACTTTTCCGCCTGAACCGATAACTTCACGGATTTTGTCTACTTTGATTTTGATCGTCACAATACGCGGAGCAAATTCAGAAATCTGACCACGCGGAGCTTTCATTACTTTTTCCATCTCAGCAAGGATGTGTAAACGTCCCGCACGAGCTTGGTTAAGTGCTGTTTCCATAACTGCAAAACTAACTGAATCGATTTTGATATCCATCTGTAAAGCGGTAATTCCGGCAGCAGTGCCGGCAACTTTAAAGTCCATATCACCCAAGTGATCTTCATCACCTAAGATGTCAGAAAGAACGGCCACGCGGTCGCCTTCTTTAATTAGACCCATAGCAATACCAGCAACGTTATGCTTTAGCTTAACACCCGCATCTAACATGGCAAGAACTGCTGCGCACACAGTTCCCATAGAGCTTGAACCGTTTGATTCAAGAACTTCACCCACGATACGGATCGTATACGGGAAATCAACGTGATCTGGAATGATCGATTTCACTGCGCGCTCTGCTAAGTTTCCGTGACCGATTTCACGACGACCTTGGCCGCCGAAACGTCCGACTTCGCCGACTGAGAACGGAGGGAAATTGTAATGCAATAAAAACTTTTTCTTTAGCTGACCACGTAATGATTCAATATTTTGTTCATCATCTGCAGTTCCTAACGTAGCCGTTCCTAAACACTGAGTTTCGCCACGAGTGAATAATCCAGAACCGTGCGCACGTGGTAAGATTCCAACTTCGCATGAAATAGGACGTACAGTTTTCAAATCACGTCCGTCGATACGTGATCCTTTATCAAGAATCATCGCGCGTGCGACTTTGTATTTCACGTCTTCAATGATGGTTGATAATTCTTTATCACGCTGCGAACGTAATTTGTCGTCAGTGATAGTCGCTATTAATTTTTCTTTTGCTGCAGCTTTGGCATCGTCAAAAGATGAATAGCGATCTTGTTTTATTTTTAATGATAAAGCTTTATCAATTAACGGCTGTAAAAAAGTTTCAGCCGTCTGACGGAAATCACCATCAATTTTTGCAGCTGTGAAAGAGCGTTTTGCTTTTGATCCCGTTTTTTCACGAAGTTCATCTTGAATTTGTAAAAGTGGCATTAACGATTGATGACCAAATTTTAATGCTGCTAAGGCGTCGGCTTCAGTGATGAATAGGCCTTCACCTTCAACCATCAATAGTCCATTTTTAGTTCCAGATACAATGATATCTAAATCAGATTTAACTAACTGTTCTTGGGTGGGATTAGCAATAAATTGTCCATCAACACGAGCCACTTGACATGCAGCCGTTGGACCAAAAAATGGAATGTCAGAAATGTGTAATGCAGCGGAAGCTCCAAGTGAAGCTAAGATATCAATTGGAAATGACCCGTCAGAACTAAGCACTGATGCCACAACTTGTGTGTCATTCAAATACCCGTCAGGGAATAAAGGACGAATTGGACGATCGATAATACGAGCGCTTAATACGGATTCTGTAGAAGGTTTACCTTCACGTTTAAAATAACCGCCCGGAATTTTTCCGACAGCGTAAAACTTTTCGATGTATTCAACCATTAAGGGGAAGTAGCCCTGATCTGGTTTTGCATGCTTTGCTGATACGGCAGTTACCAGAACCATATTATTACCAGACGAAACCACTACGGAACCATCTGCTTGTTTTGCCATACGGCCGGTTTCAATTTTGATTTGCTGTCCTGCTACTGAAGTTGTGACTGTAGTCATCATTCGAAGTGTCTCCTTGGACGATTAAAGGCCCCTAAAAATAAAAGGGCCTTTGTGTATGATTAGATTTTTTAAATTACTTACGGATTTCTAATGAGCTGATCAATTGCTCGTAACGCTTTTGATCTTTAGATTTTAAATAATCTAAAAGCTTACGACGACGATTAACAATTTTAATTAAACCATGGCGGCTGTGATTGTCTTTTTTGTGAGTTGCAAAGTGCAACGACATATCGTTGATACGTGCCGTGATTAACGCCACTTGAACTTCCGGTGATCCCGTATCAAGTTCTGATTTTTTGAATTTCTTTAGGATCTCGGACTTTTTTTCTTTTGTAACAGCCATTAATGTTTCCTTTGTTTTGACGGGCATTTGACTACCGATCGGGGTTTAAGTTTTTTCCAAAAATAGCGTCATGGCTGACGTCAATTTCAGAGAGCTAAGATTTATCAACCGTCATGCTAATGTTCAAGGGTTTTCAGCAGTTAAAGACTCTTTTTATTTTAAATCCAGAGCCCTCTTCAAGGCCAATTAAAGCTAAAAGTTGACCGCGCTCTTCGGGTAAAATTTGAATAATCTGATCAGTATCGGGATTGAACAGACCTATAAGCTGCAATCTTAGAGTATGACTGATCTGTCCATTTTTCATCAAGGCCTGGTCTTTACCACCAACGCGAATACGCTTCACCTGAGGTAGTGCCTGATCTAAAGAAATCAGTAATTGTAAACGCTCGGGATGGGACTTTTGTTCTAGCTGCTCTAACGTGAAGGCTTGCTTTAACGAAAACTGATGAGATTCTGTGCGCACAAGACTAAACATGGTAGCCCCGCAGCCTAAGCGTTCGCCAAGTTCACTGACCCAGGACCTGATGAAACTTCCCTTAGAACAACTTAAAGTAAAAACCTTTTCGCTTTTTACAGCACTTTCCTGGTTTTCAATATTCCAAAAGGTCATCAGTTTTTGCGGTATGACGACAGCTTCTTGATTTCTGGCATACTCGTAGAGTTTTTTACCATCAATTTTTTTTGCCGAGAATATTGGCACGGGTAAACTAAGTTCACCTTTTAATTCAGAGGCACACTGAATAATTTCTTCAGGTGACTTTGTAATTTGTTTTTCAGATAGAACTTTCCCGGTGGTATCTAGGGTGTCTGTAGTTACACCCAACCGTAAACCTACGCGGTAGGATTTATTACCTTCGGTCACATACTGACTTAATTTTGTGGCCTCGCCGATTAAAAGTACCATTAGGCCACTGGCTAATGGATCTAAAGTTCCTGAATGTCCAACTTCGCGCGTGCCTAATAATTTTCGCACGCGGGCCACCACATCGTGGCTGGTAAGTCCCACGGGTTTATCAACTAACAGCAGACCATGCATTTAGGTTTCACCAGGTGGTTTCTTTGCTGGCTTTGTAGATGTCGAAATTTCAGATATTATTTTTTCGATTTTTAAAATATTTTCTGTTGATTCGTCTTTAAAGAAAGTAATTTTTGGACAGTAGCGCATTTGCAATTTGTGATTTATTTCGTTCTGAATATCTTTGGCCCATTTGCTAAGCTCTTTTACCAAATCAATTTCTTCATTTTCGACCGAAAAAAAAGTAACGAAAACTTTCGCATTTCGAAAATCCGCGGGCATCATCACGCGAGTTACTGTAACTAAGCCGCCCAATTCGCCCTGCAATTGATTGATCATGTAGGTCGAGATGATCTGTTGAACTTCTTTTTCAACACGTTCTTTTCTTCGACCGTCACCCATGTTTTTCATAACTTTAAATCCTTAATGCGTCTTATTTAAAGTCCAATTAACCAGTCCAATTAAGGATTTAACGGAGTCAATTCGCGAACAATTTCTTCTTTAATGAAAGCTTCAATCACGTCGCCATTTTTAATGTCATTAAATCCATCAATGCCGATTCCGCACTCGAAACCTTCGGCAACTTCTTTAGCATCATCTTTAAAGCGTCGTAACGAGCCCACTTTGCCTTCAAAAATAATTTTTCCGTCACGTACCAGACGTAGCATGTTGGACCTTTGAATTTTTCCGTTTTTAACGAAACAACCTGCGATGACTCCCATTTTAGGAACCGAAAATGTATTTCGAACTTCAGCGGCACCCATAACTTTTTCCACAATTTGCGGAGCTAAAACACCAGCCATTGCTTTTTTAATTTCATCGATCATTTCATACACAATGGAATATGTTCGCACATCAACGCCAATTTGCTTGGCTTTTGCTTGCGCATTACCATCAGGGCGCACGTTAAAACCAATCACCACACCTTTAGCCGTATGAGCCAGTAAAACGTCATTTTCAGTAATTCCGCCAACACCTGCGTGTATTACTTTATTTTTAACTTCAGCTGAGGCTATTTTATTTAACATACCTTGAATAGCTTCTAATGATCCGTGCACATCTGATTTTAAAACAATATTAAAATCTTTCACGTCCCCTTGAGTAACTTTAGAGAAAATATCTTCCATCGATATTCTTCCCTTAATAGACGCCTCAGCGGCAGTGACTTGCTTACGATTGTTCACAACTTCTTCCGCAGTGCGCTCGTCGGCGACCACGTCAAAGCGATCACCAGATGATGGCACACCTTCAAGACCTAAAATTTCCACTGGAAATCCTGGGCCCATGGTGGTGACGCGCTCGCCTTTATCGTTAGTAAGTGATTTTACTTTTCCCTTCATTGAACCAGCAACAATGTGCTGACCAATGGAAATTGTTCCGTCTTTCACTAGGATTGTTGCAACTGCGCCGCGCCCTTTTTCAAGCTTGGCTTCGATCACGATTCCGGTTCCAGAACGTGACGGGTTACACTTAAGTTCAGCCACTTCGGCCAGTAACTTAATACTTTCTAGTAATTTATCTATACCCGTTCGTTTTAAAGCAGAAACTTCAACGAAAATTGTAGTACCACCCCACTCTTCGGGAACGATTTGCAATTCTGTTAATTGTTGCTTGATTCGGTCCGGATTTGCACCTGGCTTATCCATCTTATTTACAGCAACGATAATTGGAACACCGGCAGCTTTAGCGTGGTTAATCGCTTCCGCGGTTTGCGGCATCATGCCGTCATCGGCAGCCACTACTATAATTGCAATATCAGTTGCATTGGCACCGCGTGCCCGCATTGCCGTGAACGCTTCGTGGCCCGGAGTATCTAGAAAAGTAACAAAACTTCCGTCTTCTGATTTTACAGAATACGCACCAATATGCTGAGTGATTCCACCGGCTTCGCCAGCGGCTACTTTTTCATTACGGATTGCATCTAATAACGACGTCTTTCCATGATCAACGTGACCCATTACAGTCACAACTGGTGGACGCGTCACTTTATCGGCTTCCATATCACCAAACGCCATTTCAACGACGATATCATCAGCCGTTTTGAAAACGTTTTGTGCTTCCCAACCGAATTCGGGAACGATTAAGGCGATTGTATCAAAGTCTAAATCAGTATTCATTGTGGCCATCACGCCACTTTTCATTAACGCTTTCACAAGTTGAGCGGCTTTTAAACCCATCTCCCCAGCGACGTCGCTGACTTTCATTTTATTATTAACTTTTAAAAGTCTTTTCGAAGCTTTCGGCTGGGTTATTTCAGTTTTCATCGCGGCCCGGTTTAAGATATCCATTTTTTTGCGCGGCTGAAATACCAATTCTCGTTTCTTAAATTCGTTCGGATTAAAACTATTTAAAATAGTTTCTGCTTCTTTTTCTTTAGCCGTTAGCGTTCCAGTAGGAGT
Organism: Bdellovibrionales bacterium; assembly: GCA_031427535.1. GTDB lineage: Bacteria > Bdellovibrionota > Bdellovibrionia > Bdellovibrionales > Bdellovibrionaceae > Pseudobdellovibrio. Next base: position 9,444 of record JANPNP010000197.1, read on the forward strand.
TGCTACCTGACCAAATTTTTTAGATTTTTTATCGTAATCGCGTTTCGCGTCTGCTGGGGCATTATTAAATACCGGAGTGTCGGGCATTTGTGCCACAAATCCGGGCCTAATATTTCGCGCGCCCATCGTGCTGCGTGGTTGGATACCACCAATACCCGGACGCGAATTAAACCCGCCGCCAGTTCCACCTGTGGTATTTGATCCTGGATGACCCTGACTGCGTGGTCCACTTAGTGGCCTTGGACCGCCACCTTGGTAACCAGTTCCCGGAGGAGCTTGCACCCGGCTTAAATCCATTTTTCCAATAATGTTTCGGCGTTGATTTGCAATGTTAGCAGAACTTGAAACTCCACTGTCACCGATTGCAACTTCTTTTTTTCTAGAAATAATTGGAGATGGCTTTACATGTTCAGCTGGAGCTGCTGCTGGGGTGGCACTAGCTACCGGTGTTTGAATGGCAGCTGTGACGGCCGCAATAACCGGAGCAACTGCAGCTGCTACTTTTTCAACGACTGCTTCAGCTAGTTTTGCGATAGGTGCAACAACAGCTTCTACAACGGCTTCCACTTTTATTTTTTGTTCTTCAATAAGGGGTTCAGCTTCTTTCGTTTTTCGACGAATAACTGATGCGGCAACTGGCGCCACTGGCAGCTCAACCGCTTTAGCTGATTTATCGGCTTTCGCCGATTTTGCAGCCGGGGCTTTTGCCGCTGTTGCGGCTGTTGCTTTTTTAACTGCTGGGGTTCCCGACGCTGCTTTTTTTGCAACTGTCTTTTTTGGCTTTGTTTCAGATCCTTTTTCAGAACCAGCTAACTTTAATTTGATTTGCTCAAGAACCTCTGGCTCAACTTCGGCCATATGATTTTTGACTGGCAAATTCCACTCTTTAATTTTGTCCATTAAAGCCAGTGGCGTCATACCAATTTCTTTAGCAAATTCAAAAACTTTTGGATTACTCACGCGTTATATCCCCTTCATCCCTTTAATCACTCTAATCTCACTACGAATTCGTGCTGAGTTTTGAAAGCTCAGCTTTAAGTTGTTCTTCAGCACGTTGTTTTGCTGACGAACCTTTATCAATAACAGCAGCATGCGGAGACTTAGGAACTGGAATTCCTTGGTCTTTGTAACTTTTAATTAAAGTTGTCGCATCGGTAATTAATTTTTGTGCTTTGTCTGGATCGTCGTAACCAGGAATGGTCATGATGTCTTCAGCCTTAGCAGCGCCAATAGATTGAATCGATCCAAAGCCCGATTGAAAAATATTTTGCGCCATCGTTTCGTTCATACCCGGTATCAACATCAAATTAAAAATAGATTCAGCAGTTCTTGAAGCCGCTGCCGTATCCGACATGATATCCAGCTTCCACGTTGTTAACTTTGCAGCTAAGCGCACATTTTGACCTTTACGGCCAATGGCTAGACTTAATTGAGTATCAGGTACCACTATTTCCATCTCTTTATTTTCCTCATCTAGAAAAACTTTAGAGATTTCTGCCGGCGCTAATGCATTACAAGCAAAACGCGTGATGTCTTCATCCCACATAACGATATCAATTTTTTCGCCGCGAAGCTCTTGTACGATATTTTGTACACGAGATCCCTTCATACCTACGCAGGCACCTACTGGATCAACGGAATTGTCTTTTGTGCGGACGGCAATTTTAGCGCGCTGTCCTGGTTCGCGGGCTGCCGACATAATTTCGACGACGCCGTCGTAAATTTCAGGAACTTCCATTTCAAATAATTTAACTAAATAACGTTCATCAGCGCGTGACATGATAATTTGCGGACCGCGAGTTGTTTGACGTACTTCTGATAGGTAACCCTGAATGCGGTCACCTGGTTTGTAAACTTCACCTGGGATTTGCTCACGGGGTGGAATGTGAGCTTCGGTGCGCCCTAAATCAACGATGATGGCTCCGCGCTCGACCCGACGTGCAATCCCGGAAGCAATTTCACCTTTACGTTGTTCGAACTCTGAGAAAATAATTTCCCGTTCAGCATCACGCACTTTTTGTAAGATGATCTGCTTTGCAGTTTGTGCTGCAATTCGACCTAAATCATTCGACGGTAATTTGATACCGATCGAGTCATTTAGGGTGGCCCCCGGATCTAACAGAAGCGCGTCTTCCAAAGTAATTTCGACTTCTTCGTCAACAAATTTTTCTTTTTCAACAACTTCTTTAAATTCATAAAGCTCTACTTCACCGGTGGCTTCGTTGTATTGTGCTTCGATTTCGCGGTATGTTCCAAATTTTTTACGGGCAGCAACTAGCATTGCTTGTTTCACAGCATCGATGATGACTTCTTTATCAATACCTTTGTCTCGGCCGACTTGATCAATAACTTTTGCTAAATCCGAAAATAAATTATCTGCCACTTAAAACCCCCAATTATTTATTCTTTTTTTTAATAGAATTCGTCTTCATTTCGAAAACAAGTTTCGATTTTTCAATTTTACTCATCGGTACCTTTACCGTGGTCGCGCGAATATTAAATACCAGATCATCGCCATCAACTGCACTTAAAACGTCTTCAAATTGCTTCATAGCCATAATCGACTTTTCAACCACGCCCAAAGTTCCTAAAGACTGCGCTAATTTAACGTAAATCTTTTGACCAACAACCTTTTCAAAATGCCAACGCTTGGTAAGTATTCGGTCCAATCCAGGGGTTGAAACTTCAAGATTATAGTTTCCGTCTGGAACTAAATCTTTTTCATCAAGTTTTTGGTTTAAACCCTTAGAAACACTAGAGCAATCTTCGACGCCAACGCCCGCATCTTTATCAATATATATTCTTAGTGTCCGTCCATTTCCTGTGCCAACCATTTCTAGATCGTACAGAACACAGCCTTGTTGCTGAGCAACTTCTTGAGCTAAGACTTCTATTTTTGCTAACCAATCTACATTTGTAGAATTTTTTCTTAAATCCAAAAACACTAACCAATCTGTTCATTCATTTTATCGTTTGAGCAAAAAAAAATTGGGCTTTGGGCCCAACTGAAATCACCATAACAAACTAAATCTCAGCAATCAACTTTGAATATCGCTGCCCGTTTGTGACTGCATGACCACAGCGGTGCCGCCATCAGAATAGTAGGATTTGCGCCGGCCAATGACTGAAAATCGATTTTTTAAGTAAAAATTAACAGCTTGTTGATTGTTTTCATGCACCTCAAGGCAAACTGGCAGCCTACGCTGTGCGGCAATAAGTTGCAGGCCGTGGATAAGTTTACTACCCAAACCCTTTCGTGCCACCGCCCGAGACGTGGCTAATGCCATAATTTCTAGGCGATCTGG
>JANPNP010000198.1:0-10436 GCA_031427535.1 Bdellovibrionales bacterium
GTTTGAATAAAATATTAACTAAATATAACCTATTAATACATTGTTATTATTAAAATTAACAAAAAATGAGGCCTTGCCGCCATTGGGTGTGGGCCTGGCCTACCAGGCGCCGCTGGCTCGCGTGATCGAAACCAGCGGCGCCGATATCGACTTCATCGAGATCGTGCCCGACATCTTGTGGACCGACCTTGGCCCCAGCGCGCGGCCGCGTCACCTGGACGACGAAGCCAGCATCCAGACCTTGATCCGCTTGCGCGGCCAACGCCCGCTCATCGCGCACAGCATCGGGTTGTCGATCGGTAGCGCGGGTGCGCTGGACCACGCGCACCTGGCGCAGATTCAGCGCTGGTGGCAGCGCTTTCACTTCCCCTGGCATAGCGACCATCTGGCCTTTCATCTTGCGCAGCACGAAGGGCGCACGATGAACGTCGGCATCACCTTGCCGCTGCCGCGCGACCGCAGCACGCTGGACATGCTGGTGCCGCGCATCCATGAAGTGCAGCAGCGCGTGCCGGCGCCTTTTCTGCTTGAGAACAACGTCTACTACTTCGACATCCCCGAGGCCGAGATGGACGAAGCGCGCTTCCTCAACACGCTGTGCCGCGAGAGTGGCTGTGGCCTGGTGCTTGATCTGCACAACCTCTACACCAACGCGCGCAACCACGGCTTCGACGCCTGGGCGCTGCTGGCCGAGATCGAACTTGAACATGTCGGCGAAATTCACGTCGCCGGCGGCATGGAGCTCGACGGCTTCTATCTCGACGCGCACAGCGACGTCGTGCCCGAGCCGGTGTGGGCGCTGCTTGAATGGACGCTGCCACGCTGCCCGAACGTCGGCGGTGTGGTCTTCGAGCTTTTCGGATCCTGGTTCGACAACGTCGGCGAAGCCGGCGTGCGCGCACAGATGCGCCGTCTCAAAGCCTTGTGGCAACAGGCGCGCTGCCCGGCGCCGCTTGGGCGCGGCAGGCGCCGCGTGCAGCTTGATGCGGCCAGCGTATGAGCGCGCAAAGCTTTCAAACCGCGCTGGCGCGACTCATCGTCGAGCCCGACTTTCGTGATGCCGTGCGTGCGCGCGGTGACGCCGCGCTGAATGACGGCGGTGACGAAAGTCAGGTGCTAACGCGCATCGAACGTGCACGTCTGTGCCAGATCGCGGGCGACCGTGGTGTCGACCTCAACCGCACCTTGCACAAAGGTTTTCGCCTGGGCAAATTGCGCGCGATGTTGCCGCTGACCTGCGCGCTGCTGCCGCCCGCGCGGCTGGCGCGCGAGGTGGCGCTGTTCTGGCAGCAGCGCCCACCGTCGAGCTTTTACTTTCTGCTGCTAAAAATGAAACCGAAGCTACTAATAACCGCGCATTACTTGCAAAAAATATCGGTCTTTCTGAAAAAGTAGCAACATTTGTAAATGTAAAAGGTGCAGAAAAATTCGTAGCCGAATTTATCGTTCAGCTTGAAAAGGGAAAGTCTGTGACTGATGCAATTACAATTGCTGGAAAAGGCAAAGGCAAAGGCGGCCAAGACATCACTGAAGAGCAAGTTCGTAGCTGCTTAAAAGGTTAATTAAAATATTCTTAAAAATTAAAAAAGGTTCCATACTTTACGGTATGGAACCTTTTTTAATTTAAAACGCTAAATTATTACTTCTTCTTTACTGGAACAGTAACAGCTAAATTGACAGAATTACTAACTCCAACACCCATGTACTTAACACCATTGATACCGTAATCAGAAAGCTTAATTGGAAAAGTCGCCGTTAATTCGTTGCCGCTAACTTTATAAGTACCTTCAACATCTTTTTCAATTCCACGAATTTTCAATTTACCTTTACCTTTACCGCCGGAACCAGTTGCGCTTGTAAGTACTGCGTCCGGAAACTTTCCAACTTCAAGATATTTTTCGGTAGCGTGCTTATCACGAAGTGCAATCCCAGTTTTTAAACCTTTTAATTTAACCACGATATTTTGTGCTGTAATTGTGTCACCAACCATAACGGCTTCGCCTGTGACTTCACTAGTCTTTGCTTTAAAGCTGCCTGCTGGTGATAATTCCACATCCGCAGTTGCCTCTGATGCAGCCATTGCTGCTACGCTCAAAAGTGATATTAAAAGACTTGCGATAACTGATTTCATGCTGTGTTTCCCTTGTTGTTAGTTGTTTAATGCTCCGCTATCAATCCATGTCTTGATCGCGTTTAATTGTATAGTTGTAAGCCTTGTTCCACCGTCAGGCATGCTGCCGTCTAAGGTTCTCTGGTAAAAAAGACTAGCTGCGAAGTTATTTGGTACAACCCTAGTTTTTACACCGGTGTATGTTGCCATGTTGTATCCCCCGCTTGATCCCGTACTAGAATGACAAGAAAGGCATTTGCTTTGAACAATATTCGTATTAATCCATGCGAATGTTCCAAAAGTCGTGGCGGATGATGTCGTAGTAAAACCTGAATTACCGCCCGCATTGTAAGAGTAAACTCGGTAATAATTGGTAGTTACCGCACTTAGCCCTACTGCAGAATATGAAGTCACATTGGGCCCTAGCGTTGCCACCACTGCAAATGGTCCAGCAGCTGCGGAAGCCTGTTCAACTTTAAATCCAGTCTCGTTGCTAGACATGTCAGCCCAGTTAAGATTAATTTGTGAGCTTGATGTTGCCGTTGCTGTTAATGTGGTCGGCGCCACTGGAACGTTTGCTTGCGTGGTCGCACTTGCAGTAGTTGATACTGCAGAGTTCCCAGCACTATTGAATGAATAGATTCGATAGTAGTATGTTGTCGCCGAAGTCAGAGCCGTATCTGAATAACTTGTACTTGCTGCAGCAGCAGTAAATATCAAATTGAATGGCCCTGCCACGCTTGACCCTCGCTCGATTTTAAAACCACTTTCATTAGTAGAATTATCTGACCACGTTAAATTTATCTGCGTCGTTGAAGATGCCGCCGCTGCTAGACCGCTTGGGGCTGCTGGAACTACGGTAGCGGTTGCTTGAGTCATCGCACTTGCTACCGAAGTGTTGGCCGAACTACCTACGTTGTTGTAACTAGCAATGCGATAGTAGTAAGTTGTCGAAGCAGCTAATGAGGAATCAGAGTACGAGTTAATGTTAGCCGCCGTAGTAAAAATTAGTGCGAATGGTCCTGCAGCAGTTGCACCACGCTCGATTTTAAATCCAGTTTCAGTCACTGAGGTGTCTGTCCAGGATAAATTTATCTGCGCTGACGACGCCGATACAGCCATAAGTCCTGATGGCGCTGCCGGAGCAGCCACAACAACTGCCTGTGTGCTAGCGCTAACAATATTTGAATCTGCAGAATTTCCACCTGAATTGGTTGCGTGTACACGATAAAAATAAGTCGTCGAAGCTGATCCGCTAACATCAGAATAGCTAACTGCATTAGATCCCGACGTTGCAATAACAGCGTACGGCCCCGCCGCACTTAAAGCTCGCTCGACTACGAAGCCAGTTTCATCGGCAGAATTGTCAACCCAAGTCAAATTGATCTGGTTAGACGAAATTCCTACAGCTGCTAATGTTGTCGGAGCTGACGGAGCATAGCCAGGGGTTAAAACCGTAATGACTTCAGAAAATAGTGAACTTCCGGAAAAATTTCTAACTGATACTTTATAATAGTAGGTTGTTAAGGGAGATAAATTTGAATCTGAAAAAGAAGAAACTGCGCTCGGCAAATCAGCCACAACAGTAAATGGTCCCGTAATAGCTGAAGCCCTCTGAATCACGGTTCCGGTAACAGTTTGTGAAGGCAAAGTCCACGCAAGTAAAATACTTGTTGCTGAAACGGTCATATTAGCTAGCGCCGTCGGAGCATCCGGAATAGGTGTTGGCGCTGAATCAGATTTTGCTCCAGCGGCAATCCAGCTGTAAATTGCCGCCACATCAACAGGTGGCAATGGTGATGAGCCCTTTGGCATCATGCCCCCTGCAACTTGAATATGAAGTTTACTTCCCTGGGGGTTCAGGGGTAGCACAGGTCCTCCGGCCATTAACGCATCATAAGACGAAAAGTTGATTGCTCCAGAACTATGACAAGATAAACACTTCGGCTGAAATACATTTTTATAAAGCTCGGAATACATTGGTGGTTCAGAATAGGTACTTTTTAGTGACATGAATCGTTCGGGCTCGGAGGGTCCTGCGTAGCCGCAGTTTTGAAATGCAACAATAGTTACCAAGCCAAAAAGCAAAGATAGGCCAGCATTTAATATTTTATTTTTCCCCATATGTTAATTATCGGCGCAGATTAAAAATTACTTTAAAAAAAAAATTTATAAATTTTGTTTTCCTTTATAGATGGCTATCAATCATTATGAGACACTTACGTGAGTCATTAAAAGATTATGAAAATAATTATTTTTTCAAATTTTATAAAGAGATTTGCGCAGCCCAGGTCCACATCGATGAACTCTCAAAATTTAAAAAAGTATAGGCTTGCAAAAATGCAAGCTTACGAACCACCTGCCAGCGTAATAATATCTGGCCAGCCGCTTGAGTGTTAGCCGAAGGAGTTACATTCAACGCCAAATCTTTAGGGGCCCAGTCGGCATCCCGCTGCCGAACCAACAAACCAACCCCACCACTAAACGTTGTATCAAATCGATACAGACTGAACACCGTGGCTTGCGTGGCTTGCCAAGATCGGTTGATTCCATCTGCAAATGTCGGGGTGGTATCAAATCCGCCACTAGATGCTTTACCAAAAGCATAACCTAAAGAGGCCCCACGAAACCAACGCCCAGTTGTCCAATTTTTTTCTAAATTAATTCCAAATCCAGCATAATTTGCAAAGCCCTCAGTTTTCGTAGCGCCACTTGAAACAATAAGCTTTTCATTCCACATATTGTAGTTGGTACCTAACTCAAATGAAGTCGAGGTTTTGGCCACGATTTTTTTAGCAACTGTTTTCACTTGCGGCGCTGCAGTTGCTGCTAACCCAATCTCAGTACTTAAAAATAAAATCAATATCGTTTTAATATGAAACATGGACCTGACCTTGCACTTGCCACTGATCTTTCGATACAACCTCGGGCGAAAAATTTTTGGACTGAACAGCGGTCAATCGAAGTTCCGTCCTTTGCACAGGAAACATTAAAAATCCGAATGTCCACCTTTCAAGCTCGGTCGACGAAAATTTAGCTTCTTTTTGGGCTCGCTCAAGCACAGTTATAAAATTATATCCGCGCACTAAATGAACCATCGACTGAACTAAGGTGTATGCGCCGGTAATAACCTTACTGCCAACTTCTTGGTCTTGCTTTAACCCGACCTCGATCAAAACGCTAGAGCCCGCTGCCTTTGGAAATCCCCAACGGGTATGCAGAGCAAAACGTTTTGAATCAATTAGCGTGTTTTTTTCGGTCAGCGCTGATGCGCCGATTCTGGTTTTTTCGCCCAAAGTGTATTCGAACTGCAATGAGGCGCCTGCTTTTCGCACTGCTGCCGGACGCAAAAGATTGCCCGCAAAAAGATGGACGCTAGCGTCCCAGTCTTCTTCGTTCCACTGAAGATGAGTTCCATGAACTTGATCGTCTTGGCCAAGACCAATGGCCGCACGGCCATACTGAGTGTGATTGGCTGTACGTAGCCCATATACTTTATCCATTAATCCTGTAGCCATTAACAGTTTTTTCATGGGATAAAATCTGAAGTAATGCTCTCGGGAAATGGCATCGGTCGTTTTGCCGTCACCGTAGTAATCTGTCGCCGGTAGTGCCGTCAGACCATAATTTAAAACAATAATATTTTGCGAGGCCTCATCAAAACTGAAAACTACATTCAAATCACGCTGCATTTGAATCCACTTACCAACAGAATCTGTCCCGCCCGGCTTAGTTTGAAACCATAGTCCGCGATATTTGATCGAAGGACGTATCCACCATGGAAGCTCTGTCCCCGGAATAAATCCAGTGTATTTTTCGGCATACTCTTCGTCTGTTAACTTATTCGATAACCAAAAGTTTCGTGCCGCAATTTCCTGAGAAAAAAGAGCTCGGCCATAATCTGTTAATGGTCCGTTGCCTTGACTGTTGTAATGACACATAACGCATGTTTTATAGCCATAACCAATGAAGTCAGGATATCCCCAGGCCAAACTAGAAGAATACGTTAGCAAAAGGAAAATAATTTTTCGCATCCAATAAAGTTAAACCGTAGGAGCGGTAAAGTTCAAGTACTATACTAATCTTTATATAAACTTAATTGCGTACGATTTACTCAAACAAAACCTGCGGTAAAATCACTGCATCTTCTCATCCAAAATTATGTAAATTTCAATGCGTCGATTCTGCGAGCGGCCATCTTCAGTATCGTTACCCTTCAGGGGCCTAGTTTCTGCATACGAAATAGCAGACATTCTTTTAGGATCAATATCGTGATATTTCTGAAAGTAACGAACAATGCTAGTCGCACGCAGCGATGCCAATTCCCAGTTGGATTCGTACACAGCACCTTTTGCAACAGCTGTATCATCGGTGTGACCTTCAATAACTATTTTTCGATCTGTTTCTTTTAACAAAAGAGCTATTTTATCTAGTGCTTTCAGCGCACCTACTTTTATTTTAGTACCGCCCGGATTAAAAAACTGGGCGGATGCCAGGGCAATGCGGACACCCAAGGCATCGTGCCTTAGCTCTTGTATTTTGGATTTTTCGTCTTCATCGAATTTTTTCTCTACAAAGCGATTTAGATAATCTTTTGTTTCTCCGGGTCCGCGGTTTGCTGGAAATCCTTCTAACGGAATTATGACATCAGACGTTTTTTCGCCACCGATCGAGCCCGCGTCACCCTTTTCACTGGAATCACTTCCTGCACCCGTTAATTTCAAATTAACGCGCACGGAATCTTGAAATGACTTTTGCTTTTCCTGATTATTACTTGAAGTTGCGTACATCACGACGAAAAAAGCAAACAACAAGGTTATAAAATCCGCATAAGACACCAGCCACCGTTCGTGGTTCTCGGGTTCTTCCTCGTTGTTTTTCTTGCGATCTTTATTTTCTGACATTTTCACTTACATAGGAAATTAATTTTTGCTCGATCAGTTGAGCATTCAGGCCTGTGCCAATCAGTAGCGCGCCTTCTAAAATCATTTCCTTATGCCTTGTTATTTCAAAAATATTTTTTTTTATTTTATTGCCAATTGGTAAAAATAAAAGATTGGCAAAGCCCACTCCATACACTGTTGCCACGAAGGCCACCGCAATTCCGCCGCCTAGCTTTGAGGTATCTGTTAAATTACCCATTACGTGTATAAGACCTAGTACAGCGCCAATGATTCCAATTGTCGGAGAATACCCGCCCGCATCTAGCCAAATTTTTCCAGCAGTCAGTAGTTTTTTTTCTTCTTTATCAATGCGGTATTCAAAAATTTTTCGCGTTAAATCCACATCGACGCCGTCGATAATATTTTTCAAAATTTCTTTTAAAAGTGGTGTTTGTATTTGCACCAGTTTGGGTTCTAACGATAGCGGCGACTCTTTTTTTGCTAAACGCGCGCAATCTAAAATTTCAGCAATTGGTCTTTGGTAGTCTAAGTTAGATTCTTTAAATGTTTGTTTAAATAGTTTAAGCCCTAAGCGCAAATCGCTTGTCTTGTTTGAAATTAGAACAGCACCCATTGTTCCGGTGATCACAATAACAAAGGCTGTGCCCTGCATTAGGGACGCTAAGTGACCGCCTTCAAGAAAGTTTCCAAGTAAAACTCCACCAATGCCCAAAAGCAAACCCAATACCGTAGATCTATCCATGGATCTAAGTCTGACATACTTAAACAGTGCTTTCACCTTGATCCATTCCGGTCTAGACTTAGGTGTATATGAATTCGATTATAAGTTTTATTTTAGACCTTGATTACAAAATTTTTAATTTCATTAATCAAACCGCGACAAATTCTTCATTGGATCAATTTTTTCCATTTATTACGGATTTGCATTTGAATCCTTACTTTAAATGGCCGGCACTACTTTTTGTTGTTGCGATTTTTTTACGAAAATACGGCCGTTTCGGCATGACACTTTTTTTAATTTTACTTTTAGCCGTTGGCTTTAATGATTTTATGGGGGCCAAGGTAAAAAATCATTATCTACGGCTACGTCCATTTGAAAATAGCGAAATCACCGCTACGCAAAAAAGTCCTGCCGGCAGTAAAAGTTTTTATTCGAACCACACATCCAACATGTTCACCTTTGCAACGTACACGACTGCGTTTTTTCCAGTCGTCGCCGTGCCAGTGTATACACTTGCAGTTATGGTGGGCTACAGCCGAATTTATAATGGTGTTCATTATCCAAGCGATGTAGCCGTCGGCGCCTTGATGGGAATTATTTGGGGACTTATGTTTGCTTCAATTGCTAACCGCTTAGTTAAGTTATTAAAAAGAGCAAAAAAGTGAAAGTACTGATTACCGGAGCAAACGGATTTTTAGGGTCTTGGCTAACTAAGCGCATGCTTGCTGAAGGGCACACCGTATCTGCTTTGGTTCGCAAAAATAGTGATCTATCTGAACTAGCTCAGGCAAAGCCAAGTTATGTTTACGGTGACGTCACCAATTTAGAATCGTTAAAAGAAACTTTTCGCGGCCAGGATGTGGTGTTCCACTTAGCAGGCATAGTCGCCTACAAAAAGTCTGAGCGTGCACGTATGGATCTTGTCAATGTTCAAGGAACAGCAAATGTAATCGAGGCCTGCTATCAGCTGAAGGTTCCACAACTGTTACATCTTTCTTCTGTTGTGGCTATTGGTGCTGAATTTGTTCCAAAAGTTATGACTGAAACGTCTGAGTACAACATTCGTCATTTGAACTTAGGTTATTTTGAAACTAAAAAAAACGCCGAAGATCTGGTTATAAACGCCGTACGCGACAACCGAATTAATGCAATTTGCATAAACCCAAGTACTATCTACGGTGCGGGTGATGCCAAAAAAGGAAGTCGCAAAACGCAGGTCAAAGTCGCCAAGGGAAAATTTCCATTTTATACTTCGGGCGGCGTAAATGTTGTAGCAGTTGAAGATGTTATCGAGGGAATTTTACTGGCGCTAAAAAACGGAAAAAATGGGCAGCGCTACATTTTGTCGTCTGAAAATATGCACATCAAACAGCTGTTCGCAAAAATTGCAGCGTGTGCGAATGTAAAACCGCCGCAACTACAAATTCCGAACTATGCATTACACGGCCTAGGTATTCTTGGCGACGTACTTAACTTGGTAGGCATTAAAGCCGGAGTCAGCAGGGAAAACGCATACACGGCAAGTATGTTTCACTGGTTCGACTGCGCTAAAGCTAAAGTCGATTTGGGCTTTACACCACGGTCGTCAGATATAGCTATCGAAAATAGTGTTCGCTGGATGAAAGACAACAACTACATCTAATGAAAAAAGCAATAATCGGATTTTTCATTTTAGCACTAACGCTTTTTTTAACCCTACTGGCCTGGCTGCCAGGTCCCAATGAAATAAAGAGCTGTGTGAAAACAAGTATGTTCAACATCGATTTATGCCCAGGTTCAAAAACCTATGTTCCGCTTTCGCAAATTTCAAAAAACCTGCAAAACGCCATCTTAATTACTGAAGATTCTGGGTTTTATCAGCACAATGGTTTTGACCAGGACGGAATTCGAAAATGTTTCGAAAAAATTCGTGAAAAAAAACGAATCGTTTGTGGCGGCTCGACGATAACCCAACAGCTAGCTAAGAACGTCTTCTTATGGAAAGAAAAAAACTTTCTACGCAAAGGCCTAGAAGCACTAATTACTTACCGAATTGAAAAAAGCTTAACTAAAAAAGAAATTTTAGAACGCTATTTGAATGTTATTCAATTTGGTAAAAATGTGTACGGCGTTAAACAAGCTGCACAGTTCTATTTTAAAAAAAGCGCTGGCGCCTTGACGGTCCATGAATCTGCATTTTTAGCCATGGTCTTACCAAATCCAGAAAAATACGCACAGTCTTACTACCGCAAAGATCTAACTAAATTTGCCAGAAAGCGTTTAGCGCATATCATCGAAAATATGTATAAGTACAATCGTATCAATTCAGATGATTACGTCATAGCTATGGACAGCATCGATCTATTTTTAAAATCGGGGCAAAACGAAAACATTATCCCGACTTCGATCGACACTTTTACCGAAGCTGATCTAGAAGCATTAGATCAAGAGCTAAGCGAAGAATTAGAAGACTAAGCGACTAGTTTTTTCCGAAAAAGTCGATAAGCAATTATCGTAAATACAATGAAGTATGCTAACAAGATAGAAAAGCTAACTAAACTTTGCATAGATAAATTTCGATAAATTAAATCCCGAGTTAAGTTCACCCCGTGCGTTAATGGCAACATATACGCAAAACCTTTTAATAGAACTGGCAGATCCTGCGTCGAAAAATATGTACCACTAATTAAAGACATGGGAATAATAATTCCAGAAGTTGAAA
>JANPNP010000199.1:0-7157 GCA_031427535.1 Bdellovibrionales bacterium
CGATGACTGTCATCATTTCAGGTGTCGTTTGCCGCTGACCATCGATAAATTTCCATGTGATACCTTGCCTATTTAATTCCGCATTAATTGCCGGACCGCCTCCGTGCACAACGATAACGCTGTAACGCCGTTTTTGATAACCACGAATAAGTATCGCTAACTGCTGCATCGTTTCAGTGTTCTGCAAGGCAGATCCACCTAATTTAACTACAATTCTTTGCTTCATGAATACTCCGCATTAATATCTATATATTTGCGAGACAGGTCGCAGCCCCAGGCGGTTGCCGAAAATTTACCTGAATTTAAATTCACTTCAATTTTTACTAACGATTGTTTTAACAGGGCTTTCACGTCGGCTTTAACAAATGCACAGGGCTGTCCTTTTTCAAAAAGTAGAACCCCTTGTAATTTCAAAGTCATCTTTTGCAACTGATCTGCTGGAATTCCTTCCGCCCCAAGGCGCGCTAAGATACGCCCCCAGTTAGGATCTTCACCGTGGATCGCTGTTTTTATTAATGGCGATAAAGTGACACCGCGGGCGGCACGCTTCACTTGCGCTTGGTCATCTGATCCTTTGATAATTACTTCAATTAATTTTGAAGCGCCTTCACCATCAGCCGCAATAGACTTTGCTAAAAATATCGCGATGTCTTCGACCACGGCTTCAAATTTTTGCACATCCTTTTCTGTTACAAGTGCTATTCCTGTTGCACCGTTGGCCATTAAAAAACAGCAATCGTTGGTCGAGGTATCACCATCCACACTGATCATGTTAAAACTAACGTCAGCCGTTTTTTTAATTATACTGGCCGCATGATCTTTGGTAATGACAGCGTCTGTTAAAATGTAGCCCAGCATAGTTGCCATGTTTGGATGAATCATTCCTGACCCTTTGCCAATTCCGGTTACACGCACCGCGCCAGTCGATAATGTCACAACTGACGTCACCGATTTTGGCACCAGATCTGTGGTAAGAATTGCGGTCGCAAAACTTTCTGCACAGTCGTTCGCACGCAAAACAAGTTCAGGCATGGCCGGTATAATCTTTTCAACGTCCAATTGTTCGCCAATTTTACCAGTGCTTGCGACTAAAACTTGGTTCACATCACACGATAAACTTTTTGCGCACGCTGACACCATCATCATGTTTCTTTCGACGCCTTCAGATCCAGTCGCCGCATTGGCTTGACCGGAATTTGTAAGAATGGCGCGAATATTATCCGCAGGTAGTAAACTTTGCGTGTAACTAACAGGCGCCGCCTTACATTCATTTAAAGTAAAAACTCCGGCAGCAACTGCAGGCCGATCAGAGATTAATAAACCGATGTCGGGTCGGTATCTGCGCACTCCGCAGTTAACTCCGCTAGCTAAAAATCCTTTAGGTAAAGGTGTGCGACGTACGCCTGGTCCTGGGGTCATATTATTACCTCCAAATGACTTACTCCGGTTACAAGTGGTAAGTCTGAAATGCGGTTAAAATTTTCAATGGCCTGACTAGCAGCACCCTTGAGCAAATTATCAATACACGAAAACAAATAAAGCTTGTTCCCCACAACTTCATAACTGATGTGAGTTTTCGCAGTGCCTACCACTTTTTTAAGTGATAATAAATTGGCAGCTTCTTTCGCAGGGCCATGCGCAACTAATGCGTAATTTGCATAGGCACGGTCAAAAGCTGCCCGCACATCATCAATACCGGCACCTTTTTGCAATTGTGCATAAATGCCCGCAATAATTCCACGACGCACAGGTAAGATTGATGTTACAAAGTGCGCGTCTATTTTTTTACCGCTAAATACCTGCACGGCTTCAACAATTTCCGGATGGTGCTGATGTCTGCCGATTTTGTACGGAAGACATTCACCATCTAATTCAGCGAATAATAAATTCTCGCTGGGTTTTTTACCGGCGCCTGTTGAACCCGATTTTGCATCAATCACAATGTTATCCGTAGTGATCACGTTATCTTTTAGTAATGGAATCAATGCCAAACTAATTGCAGTTGCAAAACAGCCAGGGTTCGCAATCAATGACGACGCTTTTGGCCCAGCCCATGGCATAAGACCATAGTTCGCAAGTTGTAAAGATTTACTTTCTGTATGAGTAAAGCCGTACCACGTGGCATAGTCATGCGACTGCAAACGAAAAGCTCCGCTTAAATCAATCACCTTTTTTCCAGTAGCAATAATTTTTGGTGCAAGCTGCAACGAAACTTCTGCAGGCGTCGCCAGAAATACCACATCTGTTAAGTGATTAAAAATTTCTGTATCTAAATGACACTGAACTTTGTCTGCTTCTGGATTTGTTAAATAATCAGAAAGTTTAAAGGCCGATGTTGCAAAGCAATCCGTCAGCTTCGCGTTCGGATGTTGCAATAACAACTTTGCGGTCTCAAGCCCCGCGTAGCCGCGCGCTCCGACAACAGAACACGTTTTGATTAATTGGTTAGTCATCTAAGCCTCCTTTTTTCTATTCAAACCCTAAAGTATAATTATGCACACTTTGTGCATAATTATCAACAATAAATTCATGGTTCATCATTTTATTGCTTTTAAATACATTTTAATGCATAAATAGTGAATAGGCCATTTAGCTTTTGGGAAGGGTTTTACTATGAAATTTAAATTTCCTATTGTTATTATAGACGAGGACTTCCGCACAGAAAACGCCAGCGGCATCGGAATTCGCGGTCTAGCCGCAGCGTTAGAAAAAGAAGGCGTCGAAGTTTTAGCAGCAACCACCTACGGTGATTTAACGGCCTTTGCGCAGCACCAAAGTCATGCGTCGGCATTTTTACTATCTATCGATGACGAAGAATTTGGAACAGGCACGCCCGCAGAAACAGAAGCGGCATTGAAATCCCTACGTCAATTCATTGAAGAAATTCGCTTTAAAAATTCTGAAATCCCCATTTATCTTTATGGTGAAACCCGTACGTCTAGACATATACCAAACGATATCTTACGCGAGCTTCACGGATTTATTCACATGCACGAAGACACGCCAGAGTTCGTGGCAAGACATATCATTCGTGAAACGAAAGCCTACTTAGATGGAATTGCGCCGCCGTTTTTTAAAGCGTTATTAAACTATGCGCAGAATGGATCGTACTCGTGGCACTGCCCGGGGCACTCGGGCGGAGTAGCCTTCTTGAAATCCCCCGTAGGACAAATGTTTCATCAGTTCTTTGGCGAAAATATGCTACGTGCCGATGTGTGTAACGCGGTCGATGAATTAGGTCAGCTTTTGGATCATACAGGACCTGTTGCAGCTTCAGAAAGAAATGCCGCACGTATTTTTAATGCGGATCATTTATTTTTTGTGACCAACGGCACGTCGACGTCGAATAAAATAGTCTGGCATTCGACCGTGGGTCCAGACGACATTGTGGTGGTTGATCGCAATTGCCATAAATCAAATTTGCACGCTATTATGATGACCGGATCGGTGCCGGTGTTCTTAACGCCTACGCGCAATCACTATGGCATCATCGGGCCTATTCCAGAATCTGAATTTTCAATGGAAAATATCCAGAAAAAAATTAACGCGAATCCGTTTATTAAAGATAAAACTAAAAAGCCGCGGATTTTAACGCTGACCCAAAGCACTTACGACGGTGTCAGTTACAACGTCGAAACCATTAAGCAGAAGTTAGATGGAAAAATAGACACCCTTCACTTTGATGAAGCCTGGCTTCCGCACGCGGCCTTTCACAGCTTTTATAAAAATATGCACGCGATCGGAAAAGATCACCCGCGTACGAAAGACTCGCTGATCGTGTCAACACAAAGCACGCACAAAATGCTGGCTGGCTTAAGCCAGGCATCGCAAATTTTAATTTGTGAATCAGAAAATAAGAAATTAAATAAACACGTCTTTAACGAAGCGTACTTGATGCACACGTCAACTAGCCCGCAGTATTCGATTATAGCATCGTGTGACGTGGCAGCAGCCATGATGGAAGAACCCGGCGGTACGGCATTGGTTGAAGAAAGCATCACGGAAGCCATCGATTTTCGCAGAGCCATGCGCAAAGTCGACGGCGAATGGGGCGCTGACTGGTGGTTTAAAGTTTGGGGACCCGATCATCTGGTGGAAGAAGGCATTGGTTCGCGTGAAGATTGGATTTTAAAACCCAATGAATCGTGGCATGGCTTTGGAAATTTAACGAAAGATTTCAATATGCTAGATCCCATCAAGTCGACCATCATCACACCGGGATTGGGTGTAGATGGAACATTTGAAACAGATGGCATTCCCGCCAGTATGGTTACAAAGTATTTAGCTGAACACGGGGTCATCGTTGAAAAGTGCGGGCTGTATTCGTTTTTTATTATGTTCACCATCGGAATTACTAAGGGTCGTTGGAACACAATGCTTACGGCGCTTCAGCAATTCAAAGATGACTATGATAAAAACCAACCCCTGTGGAAAATACTTCCGCAGTTTGTTGCTGCTAATCCAAAATACGAGCGTATTGGCTTAAAAGATTTGTGCGCCCAAATTCACGCACAATACAAATCCTACGATGTAGCTAAAATGACAACCGAAATGTATTTGTCCGAAATGCAGCCGGCAATGAAGCCGTCCGATGCATTTGCAAAAATGGCGCACGAAGAAATTGACCGCATCGAAATCGACGATTTAGAAGGTAAAGTCACCGCCGTGTTACTTACCCCCTACCCACCCGGCATTCCGCTACTGGTCCCCGGTGAACGCTTTAACAAGGCTATCGTCGATTACCTAAAATTCGCCCGCGCGTTTAACGAAAAGTTTCCAGGTTTTGAAACTGACGTGCATGGTTTAGTTACGGAAACCGTTGGCGGAGTTCGCAAGTACTTTGTTGATTGTGTAAGGTAGTCAGAAGATTAGTCGGTTATCTTAAAGAACCCCTTGAGCTGTTTTTCTAATTCTTTTTTTAATTCAATGGGATTCATTTTACTCCTCTGTAACTTTGCAGCCTATATGGTGCAAGGTTACAGAGGAAACTTTATTACTCAATTCAACAAGTCAGGTGATTTAGGTTCAACGAGGCTTTTGTTTTCTAGAGCCCGTCCCGTTGACCGAAAATGGCTTACTTTAAACCCTCACATGTAGGCCTTCCGCCGGTTAGGTTTAATTCGGTTCAATTCGTGCAGTTGTGTAATAATTCCCTGTCAGAATTACTACAGGGTGTCTCGGCTGCTATGGGTAATTTATTGGGAAAACAACTACTTATTTACCGGCGAAACGAATTTAAGAAACCGGAGATTAGACTTCAATTACCCCGTACCTTTACCGATATATTTATATGCTTAAAAACCACTGCAAAGTGCTGTTCGACTCGCTACTGTCTAAGACTGCACGAGATATACCGGCGGTTTCGTCTATAAAAATATTGGGACCTGAGGGGGCTTATATCGGTGAAAGCGATGGTACGGATGTTTTACCAACAGCCAATAATAGCGACCGAAAATACTTTCAGGCTTTAAAAAGCAATCCCGACTTAGGATTGTATGTGTCTGAGCCTGTTATCAGTAAGACATTGAAAATTTGGGTCATCGTTCTTGCCAAAAGACTATATTCACCTGATAACAAATTTGCTGGCGTTATCATAGCCACCATATCCATTGACTACTTTCAAAAATTTTTTTCGCAATTAAACGTAGGCAAGACCGGAAATGTAACAATGCTTTCATACAACGAAAAAATACTTTTGGCTCGCTTTCCTCGAAAAGAAGATCAGCTGGGAAAAATAATAAATATTTCTAGTAAATTTCAAGAAGCCTTCGATGTAAATGATCGCGCGGGTAATTTGCACGCGCACTCAGTTATCGACAATACCGAAAAAACTTTTGGCTATGGCATTAACAAAAAATATAATTTCGTTATTATTACGGGGCTTGCTACAATTGACTACCTAGCTAGCTAGCTAGCTGGCGACGAACGGCGCTGTCCTTAACCTTAAGCTTGATTGCGGGATTACTAAGCCTATTCTATTTTATGGTTAAATATTTGATGTCTATTAGTGACGTCGAAAACCAGCGTCTACGCCTAATCGAATCTGCAAAGATGGCAAGCCTCGGGGAAATGGCTGCAGGAGTTGCTCACGAGGTTAATAATCCTTTTGATGTGCGGCTTAATTTAACACAAGATCTAGACGACTAGAACCTGCTGTTATAGCCAGAACTACTTCCAAACCATTATTCCAAACCATTATTCCAAACCATTAGACACTCAATTCATTCGATTCACAGTTTCGGGCCTAGTGTCTTTTTGATACACACTAAGATCAAGCGTGTTTGAATTAAGCTGGAACAAAAGGTGCTAGGGGTTAAGTGCTAGTAAAAACTCGGTCCGTTGGACGTATACACTTAAGGAGATTCTTTTATGAAATCGAAACAGCTTTCTTTGCTTATTGCTACCGTTATGGCTACCAATACTGTTGCTCTTGCCAATGGTATGGATGAACTTAAACTAGCCACACCTGCAAGTCGCGCCGCCCTAGCCGGAATGATGAGTAAGGCTGACAAAGAAACAGTACAAGACCTAATTATGACGTATCAAGAAGTGCAGAAGTTAGCTGCGTCTCTTCGCTCAGTGCAAACTGATAACCAATCAGATACCATTCTTAACTTTGCAAATAAGGCTCAGGTTGTTTTGGTTGGTGCTTCTGCGATTGCTTTAAATTCACATATAAGACAGGCAGAAAAAGCACAGTACATGTTGCAGCTTGCGGCAGTGACCGCATTACTAAACACATTTATTCGTCATTACTCAGAAGTTAAAAATTTAAAACCAAGTGAAGTTGGTGTTTTCTTAAATCAATTTACTTATGAAATGACTCAGAACAAAGCCTTAACTCCGGAAATGATCGAAATGGCTGATAGTTTAAACCAAATCAGCAATCAGTTAATCGCGCAAAAGTCACAGATCGATACCGTTGTAAATGCACTAGGCGGAAGTTCTGATATGGCCACGGGCGCGCTTATTATTCTTTCGATTGCGCATTACATTTCTCCGAAATTAGCTAAACAAGGTGAAGCCATTTTGAAAACAATGACACAAAAAGTTGCGGCCGGCGGAACTGCGGTTGCAAATAATTCGCGTATAGTTGGTGGATCTGGTGCAGTAGCTGGTTTGCCAGATCTAATCGGTATAACGCTAGGGCTAGATTC
>JANPNP010000200.1:0-5081 GCA_031427535.1 Bdellovibrionales bacterium
CCACATTCGCGGGCCTCTCGGTGATCACCGAACCGCCAGTCACCCCGCGCCGACGCCGGACTCTCCCGAGTCAGCCGGCTACAGCTAGGCGGATTTTAATTCAACTTAAAGCTTTAGGTATTGACAATAATTCGCTGGGTCTTGAAAATTAAGACGTGCGACTGCTATTAAAAAGTAAGCACTTAACATGTGGAGCTTAAAAATGGATATGAATCGAACCGAGAGCAAAACGTGGATTCGCGAACTGGTTTCAGCGGATGAGCAAATTGAAAAATCTGTAATGATCGACATGAATTTGGGTTTAGATACGCAGCGGATTTTAGTTAATGAAACGATTCAATTTTTACTGCGCTTAAAAACAGACTTTGCAGAAACGGCCGCGGTATTTAACGAATTAAAGCCCACCGCATTAGGTCGCATAAAAGTTTACGGCATTGCAAAAACCCACGCCGATTTTATGTTGTTTCGTAATGGCTACAAAATGATTTTTTCAGTTAAAAACGCGGGCCTTATTAGCATGCGCTTTCATTACGTCGGAAATTTAGCGATTCCTCAGCCGACACAAAAAGAACAAGTAACTATTGTTACCGATGAAGAATTAATCGAAGCTAAATGGGGCGCTTTCGAAGAAGTGCTTTGGTCATTTAAAGGTTTAAGTTTTAAATCTGAATATTTAGTTCGTCATTATATGACGATGTTTATCAAAGAAAGCTCGCGTTAGTTTTCTAACGCCAGCGCCACTTTAAAAAACGAAGAAAATTTTGCATACAGCTCTGCAGATTCTAATAACGCAGTCCCGCGACTGTGCCCGCCAATTTGCTTTTCATAAAAAAGCACAGGATGACCTAATTCTTGAAGCTTAGCAGCCATCTTTCGCGCGTGACCGGGATGCACACGGTCATCCTTGGTTGATGTGTAGAAGAAAAATTCAGGGTACGACACCCCTGCTTTAACATTCTGGTAAGGCGAATACTTTTCGATAAATTGGCGCTGTTCTGGAATATCCGGATTTCCATATTCGGCCATCCAGCTAGCGCCCGCTAACAGTTTATGATAGCGAAGCATATCAAGCAGCGGAACATGACATAGCACTGCTTTAAATAAATCAGGTCGCTGCATGGCAACCGCGCCTACTAATAAGCCCCCGTTGCTACCGCCTTCAATACCAATTTTTTTAGGCGAAGAAATTTTTCTTTTTATAAGATCTTCGGCGATCGCAATAAAATCATCGTAAGACTTTTGCTTATTTTCTAAAATGGCAGCTTGATGCCATGCAGGACCAAATTCGCCACCACCGCGGATATTAGCGACGACATAAACACCGCCTTCTTCAAGCCAAATTTTACCCATGGCCCCGAGGTAACTTGGTAATCGAGAAACTTCAAAGCCTCCGTAGCCGCTTAGCCAAACAGCGTTCTGGCCGTTTAATTTCATTTCTTTTTTGTGTATAATAAAATAGGGAATTTTTGTGCCATCTTTACTTTGAGCCCAGTACTGCTGCACTTCAAAATTTTTCGGCTCAAAACGTGGTGCGACCTTTTTTACTGTTTTCATTTTTGTTGTAGGATGGGTGTGGATGTAGCGCTGCTCTTGCAAAAAGTCAGACTGCAGCCAAAGCATATCATCACTTTGCCGGTCGCTGACCGAAAATGAAATAATTCCACCAGTTGGTAAATTTAAACTTGCTTGTGTCCACTTACCATTTTTAAATTCAAAGCCAGCAATAGAAGTTTTAATATTTTTTAGGGTCGTAATATAAATAAAACTTTTCGTGAAAAAGTAATGGCTTAATACACTGTCAGAGGTTGGTTTAAAAATAATTTGCGCATTTTCAGCTGTCGGATGCAGTTGCTCAGCTGGCCAAGATAAAATACTTCCAGCAGGTACTTGCAACCGACCTAACTGCCACGTTTTCTTATTTTCTATAAAATAGTAGCCCTTGAAATAAACGAGATTATCATAATCAATTGGAAGCTGTAGTTTAGTTAATTCCACCAAATTATTAACGTTATACGAAGATGTTTTAGTGAACGTTACATTTTGATGAACTAAAAAATTTCGACTGTCAGGATCAAAACTGATGTCTACACCGACATTGTCTGGGGGAACAGAAAATAAAATTCTACTAGCTTCAATCTTTTCACCACGCTTCCAAATTCTAACGTGGCGTGCATAACCAGAATTGGTGCGGGAAGCCTCGGTAATAGCGTCACGTACAATTAACGTGTCTTTATCATACCACTGCAACCTACTTTTTGACTCAGGCAAGTTAAACGAACTATTCGCGATAAATTCTTTAGTCTTTAGATTAAATTCTCTCCAAAAAATGGCATCAGCTCCACCATTAGATAAAGCTAGTAAAACTAGCTCTGAACCGTCTAGAAATCTAACATCACTAAGAACCCACTTTTTGTTTTCCTGCGCGCTGAGCAAGTCTAAATCCAGTATGGATTGCCACTTGTCTAGATCAGCGATGTAGTCTTTAGTTTTTATACGACGAAATAATCCCTGTTTGCGATCACGATCCTTGCGGGTTTCGTACAGCCAGTCGCCCTTCATTTGCAGCGAAGGCAAGCGATCTTCGGCAAGTAGAACGGCTTCGTAATTCTTTTTGTCTGTTTCAAAATATTTATTATTACGAAAGTACGCGTTCGATTCTTGATTGGCCTTTTCTACCCAGGCCTTTGAATCTGCGCTGTCGATATCTTCTAGCCACATGTATTTATCAGACATATGTGCACATCCCACAGTGAAAAGTATTACCAATAAGCTAACAAAAATTTTCATAATTGTTAGCTTATTCGCAGACTAGTTCTGTGAGCAATTGTATTGAATATTGACCGTGCGCCCCGCAGGTATTGTTGGGCTGAATATAAGCAAATTATTTTGTAACGATGTACTCACAGCGCCCATTGATGGTGTAATCGTGATCGCGATGGAACCCACTGGGGTACATTCCAATGGAATCGATGCCAATGAATTTACGATACGATCTTTAAAGTAGTACAAGTTATTAGAATAATTTGTGTCACAGATGCTACCAACATACCCATTTGTCAGTTGCGAAAGTTCATTTAACTTATAACCAGCATGACTTTTCAGACTGTCGTTGTCTTGTGCTGCCATACAAGCTGCATCTTTTGGCTTAACGATAATCGAATTCACGCTTAATCGTTTGTTAATCGTATGAAGCTGTTTAATTTTATTGATGTAGCCATGCGGTTGATCATCTGCGTCCAAACTTTTCAATTCGTTTTGGAAATAGACAACAGATGGGTCACCACCAACCGAGCGCTCATCTTCATCAGAAATAACTAGCACAGAAAGTGCTGCACCATCACGGTAGCAGTTATTGAAACGTTGATATTCAGAATGCCAAAACGCGGCTTTTAAAGGTCGCTCGTCATCCGTATTTTCCCAACCTGCACCAATGGCGCTGATGGTATTTGTAAAAATAGAGTACGGATCAGTTGCGCCGGCTTTTAATATCCATTGTGGCGAGCCAACATAATTTACCCAGTTGCGTGAAAGGCCCCAGTACATATTTCCATTTGCTAACTGATCATGTGTTACAGTAGCACAAATCTGCCAATCAATTCCCGAGCTTGAAAGATCATTTACAAAACCCTGCAGGCGTTCACCCAACTTGGTATTATCAGGAAGCATTGATTTCGAATCATCGACAACCACAATAATATCTACTTTATTATCTGTAGCTTGCACAACTTTTTGCAAATTCATAGCACGGTAGGTGCTTGGTGTCGCACTGACAACAACTTCTAACGGCCATGGTGTAACATAGGCGTTGTAACCCGTTGCAGCTGCAGTTAGGTAAATAGAATAGGTACCAACGCCCGCCGCCGTGAAATTCGGAATTGATTCGGCACCGGATAAGCCTGCAACTGTGATTGGTTGGCCATCGCGGAAAACACTCCATGTTGGTGTTGCTTCAGTTGGCATACAACCTGAAGTTACTTTAGGATTAGCTCCGTTTTGACCGACCGTCACGGATACAGCCGTATCATTCAAGCGTGCCGCACAATTGATATTTTGTCCGCCGCCGCCCGAATCCACTGTTACTGAAAGTGGTGTGGTTGTATTCCAACCCGCATAATTTGCTGCAGAAACTTGTACTGAAATTAAGTAAGTTCCAACACCAAGACTTAAAAAATCTGGATTTGAGTTTGCTCCGGTTAAATTTGGAACATTTACCGGATTTCCGTTTCGTGTAACTGACCATGTGTATGATCCGTCTGACGGAATACAATTCGCACTAATTAGCGGATGCGGCGAAGACGCAATAATTGTGACCGCTGTCATTGAACCGTTAATTCTAGGATTACATTCAACCGGAGGGGGCGGTGGTGGCGGATTAACAACTGTTACCGTTAATGGCGTCGTGCTTTGCCAGTGCTGCGAACCTAAAACCGTCGCATACAAACTGATTTGATAAACCCCAGCACCGTAAGATTTAATATCCGGAGTGGACGCGGCCCCGCTTAAACCCGCAACTGTAATAGCTACATTATTTTTTATAACAGACCAAACGTAGTTACCAGCTAACGGCGAACAATTCGCAGATACTTCAGCATTGCTGTCAGCAGCATTTAAAGTCACATCGGTTAACGTTTGATTTAATTTAGGATCGCACAGCAACTGATTGCCAACGGCGCCGATAATAAATTCTAAAGGGTTAGTTGCCACATACGCGTTATAAGAAGCCCCCGTTTTAGTAGCGGTTAAATAAACGTAGTAAGCGCCAGGACCAAGGACTGTAAAGTCCACAGATGCGGGGTTTGCACCTGATAAACCAGGAACAGTAGCGGAAACGACCGAGGTATCTGCTTTCTTGATGACCCAGTTGTAATCTACATCCGAAGGCGCACAGTTTGAAGTAATACCTGGTAAGGCCGCCACATTGCCGTAAGTAAAAGTTGTTAATGACGAATTAATTTTTGGATCACATTTAATATCTTTTCCGCCAGTAGCACACACAGATCCCTTGCAGGCCGTGATCACGTTTACACTGGCTTTTTGAAATCTAACCGGTGCACACGAGAAAAAAAATAAACTAGTTAAGT
>JANPNP010000201.1:0-1695 GCA_031427535.1 Bdellovibrionales bacterium
GTGACGATCCAACGACCACGAATACTTTAGAAGGTTATCAGTTTGATCGAAACTATGATGTAGCGATGTTATTATTCAATCATCGTATGGGTGGAGCAGATCTTTTAACTACAAAATTGATTCATCCAACTGATCCAGCGAATCCATTAAATGTTGGTAACTCTGCAGATGACGAAGCAATTGGTAACGTCATTTACTTAGCACCGTCGGTAAAATATAAGTGGGACGAAAAATTTGATATCAAGTCGACGTTGATTTATGGTCAGCTATTGGTGAAACCAACAATTTCAGTGGACACATCAAAAGATTTGGGCGCAGAATTAGATATGGAATTGATTTACAAGCCGCGTGAACGCGTGACATGGTCAAATCAAATCGGTGTTTTCCTTCCGGGGCAAGCGTGGAAAGACGGAGCTTCGAATTTTGAAAACAAACTCAACTTTGGAATAGCAACAAAAGCCGCCATCACCTTTTGATTACAACGTGATTGCAGTTCGTACGACATCTTAGAATCAGCTCGAAGACATTTTGTCGGTGGTGAGCAGGGCCGGAGAGGGGAAACCCTCTCCGGATTTTTTTTGGTGCTTAAACGCAAAAAACCAGCTCAATCCTGAGCTGGCCGGAGTACTTTGCATTTGCTAACAATTAATTAGATAGTCGGCTTCCTCGGCGAGATGAAGTTGGTGAACCAATTTCAACTGTGCTTGAGCCTGAGTTAGACTTATTGATTGTGCTTAGAGCGCCTTGGCTACCCGCACGGGCGTTTCGTGTTGATGATGAAACTGCAGAGGAATCACTTGTTGATGATGCCGATGCTGATTTTGATACTGATGTTTCCGACTTAGCGGTTTCAACTCCGGATAAGTTTGACAAGCTTGTTAGAAGCTTTTGCATGTTTGGAATATAATCACTATTCACGTAAGCCATTGTTGTCCGGTCTTGTGAAGATTCTAATCCGCCAGTCATGCTGCTGCGTATGACATTGTAATCGTAGGCAAAAGCGTTGGCATTTGTATTAGCTGATCTCCAGTACTGCTCTGCTTCTAATGGCTTATTGGCCTTAGTTAACTGGCTAGCCATTTTAAAATCTCGATTAATTTCTGCGGCACGATTAACTGATTCATTACGGACCACTTCAATTGCTTTTACTTTTAAAAATCGATACTCATTCGGAATTTCTGAAGTCATTTGATAAATAGCATCGGCAACTTCCGGTGTGTTTTCGCGGTTTCCTAAAGCTGCACGCAAATCTTTAGAGATGTACTTGTTGAAGGCCTTGTTTACTACGGCATTATCAATTTTTTTATCGCCTGTATAGCGAGACAGTAGCGCAGAAAGCTCGGTCGTCGCACATTCAATATTCTCTTTACATTTTTCGCCAACGTCTTCCATTTTTTCAGCGAAGCGCTCATTGCGTTCTGTTTTTTCTTCTAATTTTTTTGCACGTTTATCATCTTCTTTTTCTTTTTTTGCTAGTTCTTTTGCTTCTTTTAGCATCTTTCTTAGCTTCAGCAAGACGTTCGCGTTTTTCTTTTGCAGTTTCTTTAACGGGAACTTCGACCTCGACTTGCTCTTCTTTGTCTTTTATCGCTTGTTTTTCTTTCATAATTTTCATGACTGCAGCTACTGTTTCATCAAGCACAGCTGTTTTATCAGATGCTGTATTGCATCCGCCTTCGCATGGTTCTGCTAACG
>JANPNP010000202.1:0-2528 GCA_031427535.1 Bdellovibrionales bacterium
ATGGATACGGGCCCTGTAATGCTGCAAATGGTAGCTGTTAGCTCGAAATACGTAAGCCAGATGAGCTTAACCGAAGCACAGTTTCTTTTAAGGCGAACAGAGCAACATCTTCTTCGTGAATTCGCATTTAAAAGGGCCATATGAGAATAGCTTACTTTGGGTACGATCGCAGTTGCTTAAAGACCTGGAACGAGCTTAGCCGCCAAGGTTTTGATGTTGTCTACTTTTTAATCGAGGTCCAGCAGGATTTAAAATTTTCCACGTTTGATAAGACTTTTATTTTTAGTAATGACGTGATGATTCCCTTCAAAGAGCAAGACCGCACAGGTAAACAGAAACAGCAATTTGCGCATGTTGAAAAAAACTTTCACAGCTTACAGCAACGTATCTGTGCAAGAAAAATTGCAGAATCGGGTGATCAGCGTGCAGAAAACACCAGGCCACCAACGGTTCTACCGCTTACAGAAATTATGGATATACACTACAACGCAAAAAAGAAAAAAGTTGTTGTGGAAATTGAAAGAAAGGGTATCGAGGCTTTCGAGTTTATATTAACTGAATCGCATCCGCTTGTGTCCATCTATTTTGACACTAAAAGAATTCAATTGTTTAAAGCCACCTCGCAGACTGATTACATTTGGTCATCACTTAGGTTTGAATATCAGCCGTTAAAACCTGTTGCGGCACTTCAGCAGGACTCTCCGTTTTTTCTAGTGCTGGATCCGGAGCGAGATTCAATTATCGACAATTGGTTTTACTGTGTGATTAAAGCGGGTCTACTTGAGCTGTGGACCTTTCAACCCTTTAATCAAATTAATAATCCGGAATTTCAAAATTTCTATATTGACCGCATACGTGCAGCAGTTGCCTCACGCTTTTCGTTTTTGCAATTACAAAATTATTTAAACACTGAACTTTCTACAGTGGGTTCACCAGACGTGCACCGGCAGCTAATTTTATCTTCTGCGCTGGTCATGCCGAACGTCAGTTTTTGGAACGGCTTACAAATTGAAAACTTCTTAAAAAATTACTTGTACAAAATAACTCGTAAGGTAAGGAAAAATAACGAGGCTTCAGTATGATCGAACGGTATTCAACCTCCGAAATGAAAAAAATCTTTTCCGAGCAGTCGCGTTTTACATTTATGCAAGAAGTAGAAATTATTTGTGCTGAAGTTCAAGCGTCCATGGGTTTAATTCCGAAAGCTGCTGCCCGGGAAATTCGTGAAAAGGCAAAATTTGATCTTTCCCGTATTCAAGAAATTGAAAAAGCAACAAAGCATGATGTGATAGCCTTCGTATCAAACTTAGCAGAAAATGTTGGACCCGAGGGTCGCTTTATTCACTACGGGTTAACAAGTTCGGACGTCCTTGATACGGCGCTTAGTTTACAGTTAGATGCTGGCCTTGAAGTTGTACTTACTTCAATTAAAAAGTTAAGATCGGTTCTGTATTCACTAATTAAAAAACATAAAAATACGCTTTGTGCGGGTCGCACACACGGAATTTTTGCAGAAGTCACAACCTTTGGGTTTAAGCTTGCGGGGTTTCATCAAGAACTAATCAGAAATGAACTGCGACTGCTGCAGGCACAAAAGCAAATTCGCATCTGCAAACTTAGTGGCGCGGTGGGGACATCATCTACGCTTTCTTTCGAATTTGAAGCCAAGGTGGCGAAGCGATTAAAATTAACTGTCGAGCCTTTTGCGACTCAGGTTGTGCCAAGGGATCGGCATGCAGAAGTCATTGTGTCGCTTTCTTTTTTGTTTGCTGGCCTTGACCGTTTAGCAATCGAATTACGCCATCTACAGCGCAGCGAAGTCCAGGAAGTTATTGAGGGATTTACCAAAGGGCAAAAAGGATCATCAGCTATGCCCCATAAAAAAAATCCGATCAGCGCAGAAAATATTTCGGGACTTGCGCGCCTAATGAAAAGCTACGCGCAAGCTGCCGTAGATAATATTTCGCTGTGGCATGAACGGGACATCAGTCACTCGTCGGTCGAGCGGGTTATTTTTCCTGACACATTCCAGTTGGCTCATTATGGAGTTCAGCGCATGACCACTTTGCTTGATGGACTATTTATAGATGAGAGAAGAATGTTAGATAATACGCACCAATTGGGTGGAGTTTTATATTCATCTCATTTGTTACTTCATCTGGTAGAGAAAAAGAATTTAAGCCGCGAAGACGCGTACAAAGTCGTGCAGGAAGCGGCCCATGGCTTGAAATCAGGCGAGCATTTAAAAGACGTGTTACTGCGACATGAACTGTTTGATAAAAAGTCATTGGATTTTATTTTTTCTGGTCAAAAACATTTAAAGTCGATACAGGCGCGGATAAAAAATTACTTACCAAAATAGGTGGACCAAGTATGGATCTGAAATTGATTTACGAGGGTAAAGCTAAAAAAATATTTGAAACGAATGTGCCTAACGAGTTGCTGATGGAATTTAAGGACAGCTTGACCGCCTTTAATGCGCAAAAAAAAGGGGAGTTTCAAGGTAAAGGCAGTGTGAATTGCTCTAT
>JANPNP010000203.1:0-1917 GCA_031427535.1 Bdellovibrionales bacterium
ATGGATACGCCAGACGGCACAGATTTAAACCAAGTACAGTTCAAGCCGTTGCTAACGGCCCAATCTGCAGAGGCCAAGACCGCCACTTTAGAGTGGAACCCCGAGTCTAGAGTTTTTCGCGTGCAAGGGATGCCTTTTAAATCTGCAAGCCTAAGTCGAGAGCTTCTTGACGATCCTAAGTGATTTCGTTAGGTTGTTACTTCGTTCAGATGTAGCTCAGTTGGTAGAGCAAGCGACTGTTAATCGCTTGGTCGCAGGTTCGAGTCCTGCCATCTGAGCCATTTTTTTCTATAAAAGGCTTACAAAATCCATAGTATGGGGCCAAATGGCAGTTTCAGTTCAAGAATATAGAAAAGCTCTGATCTCATTTGAAGAAGCACTTTCTGCATTAAAAAAAACAAATCTAAATGAAACTGAACGAAAACTTTTTCGTGATGCCGGAATTCAAAGATTTGAATTCTGTGTAGAATTGGCGTGGAAAGTTTCAAGAAAACAGATGGGTACAAATTCTTCAGCACCTAAAGAAGTCATACGTGAAATGGCGCGCGCAGAGCTGATAAGCAACCCTGAAATTTGGTTTGGCTTTCTAGAGGCCAGAAATCTTTCATCACATTCTTATGACGAAGACGTGGCAAAAAAAATTCAGAATATTTTTAATAACTTCTACCTCGAAGCTGATTCTTTACTGAAAAATTTATTAAAATGAATTTATTCGGATTAACCAAAGAGCAGTATGACTTACTAAACGCGTTGGCCATTGAACCACTAAAAAAAGCAAACTGTAAAGTTTGGGTTTTTGGCTCTAGGGTGACTAATAAATTTCAAAAGTTTTCAGATATTGATTTACTGTATGAATTTTCTGGCGAACTAGAGCTAAGTTTTATTTTTAAAATTAAATCGGCACTGGCAGAATCGAATCTTCCGGTAAAAGTTGATATTGCAAATATAAAAGATCTGGCAGATTCGTATAAAACTGATATTTTGGAAAAGCGGGTTCCGGTTTAGTTGGCATTAAAGTACGGGTATGCGATGCCCAAAGTAAGACTGATTTAAGTAGAATTAAAACTTCTAAAAAAATCCCAGACTGAGACATATTGTTACGTTCTTGAAATAGGTGAAAAACAAAATTCGTCACACTAACTTGATGCAACCTACAAAAGGGCGGCTGAAGTGCACAAAATGATTTAAAGCTAATTTTAAAGGCGCAGTGTTTGCATTTAAAGTTAGAATATGAAAACAAATAATAAAGTCTTGATTGCAGTATTTTTGGCGGCATTCCTGTTTGTGAATTTTATGACTTTTGCTGCTAATGACAGTCAAACGATTCCGCCTGAGGCAGGGTCTGCTTTTCGAGAATTTATGCAAAAAATTGGTGGAAAAATTAAGTATGACGAAAATCTTTTTCGGGGGTCTTTCGAAGATTATGGTTTTAGAGCAGCTATTTTTCCGTTTGGCAGATCGTTGGAAAGAAATTTTGCCGACAAATTAAACCCCCGTATTTTAGTTAATTTAGATACGTCGGATGGCGGCTACGTACATGTGTCGTTTACCCCACTGAATAATCAACTGCAAATCATTGCTAGTAATGATTCAGGGCGTGGCAATGGCGGCTTCAACGACTTTATTGTTGTCGATGACTTTGTTCCTGGGAAAAATCCAAAGATCCGATATGCACCTCAAGGTCTATGCACGGCTTGTCATCAGGGTGGAAACCTTATATTTCCCGAAGGTCAATCTTGGAATGAATCACAATCTGAGACTTACAAACATGCTCGCTTCAATTCAAAGTATAAAATTCATCCGACAGCAATAAAAGCAGGAGAAAGTAGCTTGCAAGTCTGGAGCTACGACAGGGTAATTCGGCAACAGTCTGATCGCTTTACGCCCCGTCAGTTTTTTCGAAATATTTGTCCGCGC
>JANPNP010000204.1:0-1698 GCA_031427535.1 Bdellovibrionales bacterium
TGAGCGCCCGTAGATAGGACTTAGCCAAGAAAAAGCTATTTCAATGCTGGTGAATGGCTTTTGCAAAGACGTATTTAAGCAGCTGCCACTAGAATTTTCAGTAGAGGCAGTTAAATTAATTGAAATGAAATTAGAAAACTCAGTCGGATAGGGAAAGATAGAATGTTACAGATTACAAATTTACACGCAAAAATTGATGATAAAGAAATCTTAAAAGGACTTTCGCTAAAGGTAAATGCGGGCGAAGTGCACGCAATTATGGGCCCTAATGGCTCTGGAAAAAGCACCCTTTCAAAAATTTTAGCCGGGCACCCATCTTACGAAGTCACAGCTGGCGAAATTAAGTATGAAATCAATTTTCAGATGCAAAATTTATTGGAACTAGAGCCCGATGCGCGGGCACGTGAAGGAATATTCTTAGCTTTTCAATATCCGATCGAAGTTCCAGGCGTTTCTAATTTTAATTTTTTGCACGAATCTTTTAATGCCGTCTTAAAGCATCAAGGTTCAGAACCTATGCCCGACGGAGAATTTCGCGAGTTTTTATTTCAAAAGATGAAACTAGTTAGCATGAAGCAAGAGTATTTAGAAAGATCGGTTAATGTCGGTTTTTCCGGTGGCGAAAAAAAACGTAACGAAATTTTACAAATGGCGGTGTTATCGCCACGCCTAGCCTTACTAGATGAAACCGATTCAGGATTAGATATCGATGCACTTAAAATTGTAGCCGAAGGTGTTAACAAACTTCGCTCGAAGCAAAATGCGATCGTTTTGGTTACGCATTACCAACGGCTATTAAACTACATAAAACCAGATTTTGTTCATGTCCTTGCAAATGGAAAAATTGTTCAAACGGGTGATGCCAGCTTAGCACTAGAGCTTGAGAAAAAAGGATACGACTGGCTGATGTAAGCCAGTAGAAAAAATTATGAATTTACCGCAAGCAGATTACGAAATTTTAAAAAAAGCGATGCCAACCAAAAAAGAAGAAGGCTGGAAGTACACGTCGCTAACTGAATTTAAACAAATTCCGTGGCAGTTTGGCGCCGTTGCTGCTGAAGTTGCTTTATCCCATGAGCAGATGCAGCAAATTTCGTTACATTTACCAGCGGACTTTTACAATTTAGTTTTTGTAAACGGCTATTTCAATCAAACATTATCAGACGAATTATCGAATCAGGTCGAGATCGTTGCAATTGATGAAACAGATCTGATGGTAAGCCCGGATCACACTGAAAAAAATGTTTTAAATTTTGCCCATGCGTGTTTACTGCGGAAGTTGAAAATAAGTCTTTCCCCGCATCAAGTTTTTGAGAAACCAATTCATATTTGTTATGTTCAAAGTTCAGCGGCCCCGCAATTTGCCAGCGAAAAAGTTGACGTTCATGTCGGTAAATTTGCACAGGCAACCGTGTTAACCCAAACGCTAAATCTTGATGAGCAATCGCAGTCAGCAATAGATCTGCAATTGAATCTGTCTGCAGATGAAGGGGCGAACCTTAAATTAATACAAATTCAGAATGAAAATAGTAATTCATTTTATTTCGGACAAACCGAAGTGCAGTTATCGTCAAATGTACAATTTCTTTCCTTTGTCATGACGGTGGGTGGGCAGCTTGTGCGAAATTATTTTCATTTGAAACTTCTAGGTGCTGGCACTGGTGGCCGGCGCCATGGTGGTTGGCATCGGCTGGGTGG
>JANPNP010000205.1:0-1525 GCA_031427535.1 Bdellovibrionales bacterium
CACCATCCCTGTTTATCATGTACGCGAAACTTTATTATCCAATGTGGCGATGATTTTTCATCATCATCATCATCATCAAATAATCCTCTGAACTTTGGCGAATCGCTAAGATTCTTTAAATCTTTCGAAAATGCTGTCGCAGTTACCTTAGCCAAAAATTCACCAATAGCTTTTTCATCAAAACTACTAAGAACTGTTACGCCATTTTTTTTAAGTAAGGCGGCCGCTACCCCATAGCCCCGCTTGAAGCCGCCCTGTGGCCAGTCTTCTTCTTTTAAAAGAACGTTAGATCCGCACGAAGGGCTACCGTCCATCAGGATTGCTGCTGTAACCTGCTGTGATTTCATCAAAGCTAAGAATTTTTCGGCACCCGCAATTTGATTTTCAGTGACATCTCTTCCCGACTGATCAATGACAGTAGCCCGCCCATCAAGAACATCAAAGCCATCCCCGCCAACAATACGCATATTCGGTCGCGGAGTTCCGAATACGGAATCTTCAGGACAAAACGGAATAAGTTGAATTTGTGTGAAACCTTCAAGCTGTTTGACAAATGCACTTAGCAAATCTTTGCCGTTGAAATTACAGTTTGCGCCTATTAAGCAATGACTGACGCCTATTTTCATAAACAGACTTTTTTACTTAAAGTTGCAGTCATTTTTAAATCCCCAGTTAATAAATAAGTTTGGTACGCACGGATGAACCCAGTTTCAGAGTAAACCGGAGGTTATAGCTTTAATACTTTCAAACTCGGAGTTTTTTGCCTTCCGCCTGACCCGCCGGTCGTAATATATATTCCATCACACTTAATCACATTACCACCAAACAACATTTCTTCTTTTCCGCAGCCACGGAAAATTTTTGCTAGCTGTTTAGCTGAACTTTTCCTTCTGATTTGTTGTTTTTCAAAATAGATGCAATTAGGTAGCTCACCGATCTCTGCTTCGACGTAAATAATATTTCCCTTGTTATCTGTTCCCAAATTGTATTGCCTTGTAACTTTGTACGAATTTGTGCCTTCAACTTCTTTTATGTCCATTCCTAGGCTTTTAATTTCTTCTATGTTGCGGCCAACCTGTATTGAACCAAAACCCACACTGGGAATAATCTCTATTGGGCATGTCATTTTTTTCGAGCTACCGTGGTTACCTGGCTTTCCTTGCGGCACAGCATCGTTAGAAAATACTTTTGTTGATATCGTTAATATGGTCACAGCAAATAATAAAAGAGTTGTTGTCTTCATAGGTGAAGACTAGCAAGCGGAATTGTTCATGTCTAGCTTTTGCAACGAGGTCACTTACTCACTCCACTGAGTCAGTGCGCGCCATGTGTATTCAAAAATTTTATTGTTCTTTACAAGTTGGTAAAACAAATCAATTCCCCATCGCTCGTTTCCGTTCCCGTGAAGCAGTAAAATATCTCCTGGGGAAAAACTGTTTGTTTTACCAATCCACGCACGGCTTCCTAAAGGAATTAAACCTAGTGCTTGTGTTAATTCGATCAGCTGTTGGTCCGAGACCAAGCC
>JANPNP010000206.1:0-2273 GCA_031427535.1 Bdellovibrionales bacterium
GGAGCAAAGCCTCTCTTCTTGTCCTCGACCTAACGCGGTAATCTTGGCAAGCGCCCGGTCTAGCTCCGCATCGTTGCGAATCGAGAGCAGGGGGATGTCGTTGCTGTGCTTTGAATACGCGCATCGATTTACGTAACAAGGCTTTTGCTTTGAATGCTAATATCATTGTTTTTATGTCAAAGAATAAGGCCAAACTTGCCACCACAAATTCAACTGTGGTGGATGCGGCAAAAAAAGAATCTAAGTCTTCAGACTCAAAACCTGCCGCAGAGGATGAAAAAATTCCTCAAACAGTTTTTTTGGCGACGGGATTTCGCTGTCCTCCGACTATTTTAAATCAGTAAGTATTTGATTTTTTAGAAAAACAGCCTAAACAGCGAGCAATCGGTCGTTGTTTAGAATCTTTGGCTTAAGCAATCTATGTCGCTAGCCTGTAAGTTGTTAAAATTCTTGATTTTTTCCATATAAACTTCTACATCTATAAGACTCAAATTAAGGCTGTCAGCGGCAATACAAGAAGTAGATCTTAAACTAGATCTCGCCCTGTCGGAGGAAGGTCATTATGAAAACGCACTCTGGTGCAAAGAAACGCATGCGCGTTCTTAAAAGCGGAAAAGTGAAACGCAAACAAACAAAAATGCGCCACTTGAACTCACACATGAGTTCTAAGACTAAACGTCACCTAGGACAAGTTGTCTATGTTGCTGACGCTAACATGCTTCAAGTGAAGCGCCAATTCGGCTTTTAAGGAGTATGTATGGCACGTGTAAAATCGGGGATGACCAATCGTCGTCGCCACAAAAAAGTTTTAAAAAGAGCTAAAGGTTACTACTCAGCAGGATCTCGTTCGTATGCTCACGCGGTTGAAAAAAATGACCGTGGTATGGCGTACGCTTACAAGCACAGAAAAATGAAGAAACGGACTTTCCGCGCTTTGTGGACTCAGCGAATTAATGCTGCGGCACGAATGAACGGAACAACGTACTCGCGTTTAATCGGTGGCTTGATCAAAGCGGGTGTTCAGTTAGATCGAAAAGTTTTAGCTGATCTTGCGATCACGGATGCAACAGCATTTACGTCGCTTTGCCAGCACGCTATTAAATAAAAGTAATTTTATTTTGCTTTTGTAGAAAGGCGAGTTGGAACACAGCTCGCCTTTTTTTATTCACACAAGCACATAGCAGCACTTAGAAGGATGTAGGCCCATGACAAACGAATTTGAACAGCGAAAAAAAGACCACATTCGTCTTGCGATGTCAGAGGAAACCCAGGGTTTAACGTCCAATCAATTTTCTAAAATTAGTCTTCACCATAATGCACTGCCTGAAATTCGTTTCAGCGATGTTACTTTACAAGCTCATTTATTAAATCATACGTTTTCGTCGCCACATTTTATTTCATCGATGACGGCCGGGCATGAAGATTCGTTCGACATCAACTTACGTTTAGCACTGGCAGCCCAAGATCGAAATTGGCTTATGGCCGTAGGTTCACAGCGGCGCGAGCTAACCGATCCTAACGCCGTATCAGAGTGGAAAGAAATTCGCAAAAAAGCCCCTGATGCAAAACTTCTATCGAACATTGGCATTTTAGAAGTCATTCAAAACCCAGTCGAAAGCATTGTGCAGTTAACTGAAAACTTAAATGCCATCGGTTTATATATTCATTTAAATCCGCTTCAAGAAGTCTTTCAAAAAAATAATCATATTGATTTTTCACATGGCCTAAAGGCTATTGAAACTGTTGTAAAAAAATTAAAAGTTCCGGTGCTAGTCAAAGAAGTTGGTTTTGGAATTTCTGCAGACCTTGTAAAAAAATTAATCGACATTGGTGTTTATGCCGTGGATGTATCCGGGAACGGTGGCACCCACTGGGGCTACATTGAAGCCCTACGACACAACGAAGACGCTGTCGAAAGAAATGCCATTGCTGCATTTGCCGATTGGGGTTCAAGCACGATCGACTGTCTACTAGCGTGTCAGCAATACGTTATGTTTCATCCGATCCTTGCATCTGGTGGAATTAGAAACGGCGTTGAAAGTGCTAAGTGTTTGGCTTTAGGAGCACGCGCGGTAGGGCTTGCGCAGCCGATTATGAAAGCCGCAATGGGTACAAATATTGCCATCGCTAACACTAATAACAGCGACACAGCAGAAATCTTAAAAGTTATGGATGTGTTTGATTTTCAATTAAAAGTTGCCATGTTTTGTTCCGGAATAAAACGGCCAGAAGATTTTCTACACAAGAAAGTTTGGCAATGTCTAAACTAAAAA
>JANPNP010000207.1:0-1646 GCA_031427535.1 Bdellovibrionales bacterium
GCCTTTTATGCTGTCGTCGATCGTAGGGATTATTCACTTCGCTTTTGTTCGGTCGGAAAAATTCTTGGATTTTACATTGCGCCTCATAAACCGATCTCTATTTTAAAGTCTTCCGTTAGCCCATTTGGTCAGCAATTTTCTGAAACTTTGACTTCAGCACAAATTGAATTAGAAGCAGACTCAAGGTTGTGTGTGGTAACAGATGGCTTATCCGAGGTCTTGGGTATCGAACGTATAACGCAAATTCTTTCTGAAAATTCTAAAAGCTCAGTGCACGATTTACGAAATGAATTGTTATTTCAAGCCCAACAGAAAACCGGCTTAACAGAGCCCCTTCGTGACCAGACCGTAGTTGTCATCGAGGTCGCGGGACGAGTGATAAAGCTAGCCAAATAGCAGCAGCTTTGATAATTC
This sequence comes from Bdellovibrionales bacterium, assembly GCA_031427535.1. Classification (GTDB taxonomy): domain Bacteria; phylum Bdellovibrionota; class Bdellovibrionia; order Bdellovibrionales; family Bdellovibrionaceae; genus Pseudobdellovibrio. Next base: position 415 of record JANPNP010000207.1, read on the forward strand.
TAGTTTGTTAAATACACAAAAATTGAAGGAGTTTTCCATGGCAGAAATTACAATCTATGAAGGTGCGTTAGATAAAGGTCTTGAAGGAGTTGTCGCGTGCACAACAGCTGTATCTTTTATTGTTGGAAACACTTTAAATTATCGCGGTTACACCATCGAGGACCTTGTAGCTAATTCAACGTTTGAAGAAGTTATCTTTTTATTATGGAATGATCGCCTGCCGACTGCGATTGAACTAGATAAATTAAAGACCGACTTAAATAAAAATATGACACTAGATCCGGAATACATTACGGCGCTAAAAGCATTGCCGACAGATGTGCATCCGATGGCGTGGTTACGAACAGCCGTGTCGTTGATGGCTCATTGGGATAAAGACGCTAATGATAATTCCATTGAAGCCAACATGCGTAAAGCGGTTCGCTTAACAGCAAAGATGGGGTCGGTTGTCTGTGCGTTTGAAGCTATACGAAATAAAAAAGAAATTTTAAATCCGGTCGCTGGAAAATCAATTGCTTGGAACTTTATGCGCATGTTGAAGGGCACTGAACCGGACCCAGAATTAGTTAAAGTTTTTGATACGTGTTTAATTTTGCATGCTGATCATGAATTAAATTGTTCGGCATTTGCAACACGGGTAACGGCTTCTTCGCTATCTGATATGCACTCAGCAGTTGTATCTGCCATTGGTGCCTTAAAAGGCCCGCTACACGGCGGCGCGAACGAACAAGTCATGGTGATGTTAGCAAAGATCGGCACCATCGAAAAAGCGCAGCAGTTTGTGAAAGATGCTCTGGATGCAAAAGAAAAAGTAATGGGTATCGGTCACCGCGTTTACAAGGACGGCGATCCGCGTGCTGCCGTTTTAAGAAAGTTTTCGAAAATGTTAACTGCAAAAATTGGTAAACCAGAACTTTATGAAATATCTGTGCTAATCGATGAGACAATGAATAAACAAAAAGGCTTAATGCCAAACGTCGATTTTTATTCAGCTACCGTCTACCACGCCATGGGAATTCCAACAGATATATTTACGCCGATCTTTGCTGTGTCCCGAGTTGCCGGCTGGATTGCCCACGCCAATGAGCAGTACGAAAAAAATCGTATTTACCGCCCACGTGGAAAATGGCAAGGCAAAGAGGGTTTGGCTTGGAAGCCGGCAGAAAAACGCTAGTGGCTTCTGTATTTACAAAAATCATTAGCGGCGAACTGCCGTCGTATAAAATTCACGA
>JANPNP010000208.1:0-1888 GCA_031427535.1 Bdellovibrionales bacterium
CGCAAACTATGCACCCAGTTGCGGGGCAAGGCTTTAACGTGGGCGGTGTTGCAAAGTACACAAAACGGGAAAACAAATCGCATACAATTTTTCGGAAAAAAAGACAATTGGGCTAAATTCAATAACCAGGTTTTATCAGAAGCCGATCTAGAAAGACCAGATGATATTTTTAAGCGCCTGATGGCCAATGATATCAAAGTTAAAAAAGAATACGATGCGCTAGCAAAAAAAGCGCAAGGTCCAACTGCGAAAAAACCAATGTCTAAAGATAGCTTGCAGCAAATGCGCGATTTTTCGCGCTTTAAAGGCTTTCCGACGATCACTCCGATGATGTGGAGTTCAATGACAATGCAGCAACGTGCTGGACACATTGTAAAAATGCGTATGATGCACATGACAGCGCAAAAAGTTTTAGCGACTTCTAGTGGCAAGCCGACCAGCAAAAACTTTATGGAACTTATTTTTGGTAGTGATGCCTATGCACAGGCGCCAGCCCCAACGCCTGTTGTGGCCGTTAAGACTGCTGATGCACCGAAAGACAATAGAAAAAACCGAGTTAGTAAAACCAGCGGTGGAAAACGGATAAATATTCCAGATTCTGCTAAGACGTGTATTGTTGCAGGATATGTTGGTGCCGAGGGTATTGGTGATAATTCAAACGGCAAGAACAGGCGCTTGTGTTCTTTGGATATCGCACTTGGAATGTATGACGAAGCAGGAACACCATCTTACGTTCGTGAAGCAAATAATGATTGTATTAACACTAATGGAAAATCGTCGCGTGCGTGTAATCCGATGCAGTATAGTTTTCCAGAGGGTAAGCCAATATGTGTTGATCAGAATGACGCCGAATTGCAAACAGCAACCCACCGTGAAGGTAAGTGCGACAAGGCAAGCCCGTTATCTTCATCAGCATTAGCTATGGAATTTAATGGTAAGGACTATTCAAATGTTCAGCCGGCAAGCGTGCGCCAAAAAATGATTGAAGAAGATCAGCGAAAGACTGACTTTGCGATGACCAAAGATTTTATTGCTGGAATGCTTAAACACGGCGACAAGAACCGAAGTTCAAAATTGTTAGCTATGTTTCAAGACGGAAAATGGGATGCTGAACTTGACCGAGAAATGGTGTCGATGCAGCAAGTTTACGAAGATGAAGTTAATCGTGCGATTAAATCGTGCCATGAAAATATCTCTTTAATGCAAGCGGATTCTCAGCAAAAAGGCGCATGTGATCAGTTGCATCGTCGCTGGTTATTCACAGAAAAATTTGTCGCTGATTTTCGATCTAAAGCTTGTCCGGATGGTTCAGCTTACATCGGTGCCTACGCTAAAGACGAACAAATGACTGGTTCAACAGTTGTCGTTGCTAAAAATAGCCAAGGTGATGACGTTACAAAAACAGCACTTAATAAACGCCAATTAGAAGATTCAGTTGGCACGGGACTTTGTAAATGTACAACCGATGGAAAATCGACAAGCTTTAAAGGCAAATGCGAAGTTCCAGCTGTTATCGTTCCGCCACTGTTACCGCTGGATCCTAAAGAAGTAAACGGTCAGAAAGTAACCAGCCGCGAAGCTTGCCCGGGTGGAACGTTACTTATTGATAGTGATGAATCAAATCAATGTCGTTGTGATGGTAAAAACGGAAATATTGTTCCGACAGGAACGCCGCAAGAAGATGTTGAGCGTCTTTGTAAAAAAAGTGATTTATGGAAATGGATTCTTGGAGGCTTGGGCATAGCTGCGCTACTAGCTTTATTTTTCAAAAAGAAGAAAAAATCTCCAGAAGTACCGATCACGAAACCTGAAGAGCCAGTAACTCCGCCGGTTACACCACCAGTCGTGCCGCCAGTGAAACCACCTCCGGATTTCCCGCCGCCGCAGT
>JANPNP010000209.1:0-2929 GCA_031427535.1 Bdellovibrionales bacterium
GGCAGCCGCGACCAGCACGACGACGGCCACGCAGCACTGGTAACAAGCCGGCCATGGACGTGGCTATCGGCTACGATTGATACGTGCGTGTTGATTTCTGCCAGCTGTTTTTTTATGGTGATATTTTCGTTTATGATGAAAACATCACCCGGATCATTACTGTCTTTATTTCTAAAACAGCAGAATGCAAGTGTTAGCATAGGCATTTTATTTGTAGCAGTTAGCTGGACGTATTTAGTTTTTATGCGTGCCTTCATGGGGGCTTCCATCGGAGAAATGACGTGTGATCTACGCTTAGGCGAACCGCTGCAGCGTTTAAGTATAAGTTACATCTTAAAGGTCATGTGGCGCACAACTGCAGTTATGCTGACGGGTGTGGTGCTACTGCCACTGGTTTCATTATTACTAGCTAAAGATATTGCTGGTGAAATTTCGGGATTAAAGATGTATTCGCTCGAGTAACACACAGGTTTCAAAGTGTTTCGTTTGCGGAAATTGATCAACTAAGCTTATTTCTTTCAAGATAAACCCAGAAGTTATCAGTTTCTTAAGATCAGATACTAAACTTTCAGGAAAACACGATACGTAAATCAGTTTCTTTGTCTGCAGGGATGTAACCTGCTCGGTAAAATTTTTAAGCCCCGAGCGCGGTGGATTAACTAACACCGCTTCGTAACTTTTTCCTATCGGCAACGGTTGGTTTTGAAAATCACCTTGGTAAATTTGTAACTTTTCTTGCAGGTGATGCCTAACTGCATTTACTTTTACTAAATCTGTAGCCTGAGAATCTGATTCATAAACATCGACGCTGTGCCCTTGTGATAACAGGGGTAAAGTAAATTGTCCGATGCCACTACCAAATTCACAAACGTGAGTTGGCAGTTTAGGCAGCCACGCTACGATTGTATCTGTCAGTACGTCGGCAGTAATCCACGACGGTTGCGTGAAGCTAGAAATGTAACAATCCAGCGATTGGTGCTTTGACTGAAACCAGTTCTGTGGTGTTGGATCGGTTAACTTATAATGATCATTAATTTTTGATAACGTTTTTGCCTTTTGACCAATTTCAATTTTAAAACCCATCGCAAGTAGTTGATCGAAACAGGTTGGTGCAGTTAACAGGTGTTTCGTATCTAAATTTGCAAAATCAAGCCACGCGCCGCGCAGACCCGAAGGGCCAACCCGTAATCGCACGGATCCTTTTTTTTGGATTGGAAAATTAATTTTTTTAAAATCAAGAAAGGCGGCTAACAGTTCGGGCGCAAGTTGCATGCACTGTTTGATGTCGATCAGCTGATGATCTTTACCGTAAAGTCCCATCTGCTCTTTTTCAATTGTAAAATCAAAGCGCTGTCGTAAAAAATTTTCGCCGCTAGATTTAATTTTTATTTCAGCAAGCGCTATGCCTTCGCTACTGAATAAGTCCAAAAGCAGTTGTTTTTTCTGGGCCAGCTGATCGGTATAGGAAGTGGTATCGAAGTGGCAGCCACTACAAAAACCCAAGTGCTGACATTGCGGGCTCAGTTGGCGCTCGTTGGATTCAGGGCACATTTTATTAATTTTGCACACCCATGACAACGATAGCTATTAAAAGAGCGCGGATTGACATCATAACCCCGGTTTGTTTTGATACGCACATGAAAAAAATTGTAACTTTAATTGTAGTATCTTTTACGAGTTTGGTCATTCTTTCTTCTCTAAAACTGGCTGCCAAAGAAGAGACGCCTTCAAGCGTTCCTGAATCCATAGTAAGTCAGCCTGACAAAATGGTTTACACCAACGGAAAACAAATTACGTTCAAAGGGCCGCGTTCGGGGGAAGGCTATTTTAGCCACGACGGAAAGAAAATGATATTTCAGTCTGAACGTGAAGTAGGAAATCCATTTTATCAAATGTATATTCTGGACTTAAAGTCAGGCCGCACGGATTTAGTTTCAACTGGATCTGGAAAGACAACCTGTGGTTGGATCCATCCCGATAATAAAAAAGTCATGTGGTCATCAACCCACTTAGATAAAAACACCAAAGATAAAGTAAAAGCTGAATACGCCGAGCGCGCAAAACCTGTCAAAGGCCGCTATTCCTGGAGCTTCGATGATGAATTTGATATTTTTCAGTCAGATCTTAAAGGAAAAAATATTAAGCGCTTAACTAAAGAAAAAGGATACGACGCTGAAGGGTCCTATTCACCCGATGGAAAATGGATTGCATTTGCGTCGAACCGGTCGGCCTATGCCGAAAAATTAGATGCCGAAGGGCAAAAGATTTTTGACCGCGATCCATCCTATGCTATGGAAATTTACATTATGAAATCCGATGGTACTGCAGTGAAGCGCCTAACGACTTCGGCAGGTTATGACGGAGGTCCGTTTTTTAGCCACGACGGAAAAAAAATCACCTGGAGACGTTTTAACGCTGATGGCTCGAAAGCTGAAATTTACACCATGAATACCGATGGCAGCGAACAAAAACAGATCACCACACTTGGAAGTATGTCCTGGGCACCATTTTACCACCCATCTGGTGATTATATTATTTTTGGATCTTCAATTTTAGGTTATGCCAACTTTGAATTATTTATCGTAGATACTGAAGGCAAACAAAAACCCGTGCGGATCACCTTTACTGACGGTTTCGATGGCCTTGCTAGTTTTTCGCCAGATGGTAAGCAGCTGACGTGGTCACACCGTAATGAAAGCGGCGAAAGCCAAATCTATTTAAGTGACTGGGACGATCAAAAAGCACGTGAATTATTGCAGCTAACAGGTAAAGCTTTAGCCAAATCTGACGTTGCTTCCGAATTAAATCTTGATCCCACAATTAATTCTGAGGACCTTAAAGCTAGTGTTCAGTATTTAACATCAGAAAAATTACAGGGCCGTGCAACGGGCTCTGCGGAAGAAAAAATTTATACCGAAAAAATTGCACA
>JANPNP010000210.1:0-2817 GCA_031427535.1 Bdellovibrionales bacterium
TCGCTAGGCACCCAGTCACGGTCTATGTTAATTAAGGCATTAATTCCTTCGATCATTACGTGCGCGGGTGGTGCCTGCATACAAAGGCGTTCAGCCCCAGCTTGCATCCTGGCTGCATTAAATTCTGGCCTAAAAAGAACACAACTATCGTTCTTTTGTCGGAAACATTTCATGCCTTCAAAAAGTGTTTGGCCATAGTGTAAAACAGATGCACCAGGTTCAATCAATAATGGTTGATACGGCGTAATCCGTGGCGAATGCCACCCCTTGCCTTCAGAATAATTCGCTTGAAACATATGGTCGCTAAAATATTTTCCAAATCCCAGTCCTTGCACCGATGGAATCTGTTTTTTTACAGCAGATTTAGAAATCTTTAAGTCTTTCATGCTGGGATATAAACACAATTAAGCCGTCAGTTGCATTAAAAAACTTCGGCATGGTAACCTTTTTGGATGTGCTCACAATATGCTTTAAAAGTAGAAGCCAAAACACTTTCTGAAAAATACAATGTGCAAATTCCAGCCTTATTATCGACTATAAATGAACGTTTTTTACCCTATAAAACTGCGCCCGTGATCGTTAGCACAAATGGCTTTGAAAAACTGACACCGATGAACTTTTCATTGGTTCCCTCGTGGTCAAAAGAGCCTAAAGTGAAATTTGCCACCCATAATGCACGCATCGAAACCATTACGGAAAAACCAACATGGAAAATTCCCTTTAAAAAACAGCACTGCGTAGTTCCAATGACACGTTTTTTCGAATCTGTTTACGAAGGGCCATTAGCAGGCCATATCATCGAATTTTCAAAGGCAAACGACGATCTGCTATTCGCAGCCGGCATATTTGATCGGTGGAATGATTTCGAAAAAAAAGATAGCCTTTTTTCATTCTCCATTTTGACAGCAGATCCATCACCATTTATTCAAAGCTACGGCCACGATCGGTGTCCTATTTTTCTTAATTATGCTGACGCTGTCGAATGGTTACAGATAAATACCGATGAAAAAGTAATGATTCAGTTTTTAATGGACAAAAAGCTTACGCCCGACCTTCAGGTCATAGCCGACCGCCCATTAAAAGCAGGTTGGGAAAAACGCAGGTAATCAAATTAGCTTGGCTGAAAGATTAAGTTACTGGGCCATCCGAAAGTATCATACCATTTATGCAAACACCGAAACTGCGGAGATTGCTTGAACAAACCTTTAATTAAAAAACTGATTCTTCTTTTGCTTGTAATTGCTTTCATCGTTCTGTTTTATCAGATGGGGTGGCAGAAGTTTTTAACCTTGGCCTACATGCAGGAAAGTTTAAGCCAATTTCAACAGTATGTTGCAGCTGAGCCATTCTACGCCATCGGCGGATATTTTTTAGTCTATGTCCTAGCAACTGCATTTTCCTTTCCCGGGGCCGCTATTTTAACGCTTCTAGGTGGTGCACTTTTTGGTGCCTTGCTAGGTACGGTTATAGTTTCTTTCGCTAGCACAATCGGAGCTACTCTTGCATTTTTAGGTACCAGGTTTATTGCTCGCGATATGGTCGCTAAAAAAATGAGCTCACAGATGAGCGCCATCAACGAAGGCATTAAAAAAGATGGCAACTGGTATCTTTTAACTATGCGACTGCTGCCAATTTTTCCATTTTTCGTGGTTAATTTGGCAATGGGCTTAACATCTATTTCTGTGAAAAATTTCTTTTTCATAAGTCAGTTAGGAATGCTTCCTGGCACTTTCGTTTTTGTAAATGCCGGTAAAGAGCTTTCAACCCTAACCTCGCTTTCGGGAATTTTATCCCCGCGCCTATTAATTGCATTTTCTTTACTAGGCTTACTGCCCATGATTATAAAATTTTTTATTGCTCGCTACAAATCTTACAAAATCTATTCAGCATATAAAAAGCCGAAAAAATTTGATTACAACCTTATTGTTATTGGTGCAGGTTCCGGTGGACTAGTTACGGCCTATATTGCAGCCGCTGTTAAAGCAAAAGTCGCTTTAATAGAAAAACATAAAATGGGCGGCGATTGCCTAAACACCGGCTGCGTTCCAAGCAAAGCGCTTATCCGGACAGCGCGCTTTCTTCGGGATCAGCAGAATTCAAAAAAATATGGAGTTCGCAGTGCTACTGCCGAGTTTAACTTTTCTGAAGCCATGAACCGCGTTCAAGACGTCATAAAAAAAATTGAACCGCATGATTCTGTCGAAAGGTATTCGGAACTTGGCGTTGAATGTATACAAGCCGATGCAAAAATTATGAATCCATGGACCGTGTCAGCTTCAGGAAACGTGTTAACTGCCAGGAACATAGTTATCGCAACAGGTGCAAAACCACGAATGCCAAATATACCGGGGCTTGAAAAAGTAAATTTTGTCACGTCAGATACAATATGGAATTTAAAGGATTTGCCAAAGCGATTTTTAGTGTTAGGCGCAGGGCCCATTGGTTGCGAATTGGCGCAAGCTTTTGCTGCACTGGGAAGCTTTGTAACTTTGCTTGAAGCAGGTCCGCAAATTTTAGGTCGCGAAGACCATGACGTCATTGCGACAATGACCGAGATCTTTCATAACGCTAATATACAAATAAAAACAGCTGCAAAAATAAAACATTTCGACAAAAACAATACGCAAGATTTCATTGTGGTCGACAACAATGGCACCCTGGAAAATATTAATTTTGACGTGGTGCTCATCGCGACAGGCCGCGAACCAAACGTAAAGGGTTTTGGCATGGAAGAACTTGGTATCGAACTTACGGAACGTAAGACAATTCAAGTTGATCCCTATTTGCGTACGAACATTCCAAATATCTATGCCTGCG
>JANPNP010000211.1:0-2376 GCA_031427535.1 Bdellovibrionales bacterium
CATCGATACAGAAGTTCAACAATTAAAATCAGAGATGCAGCGTATCGCTAGCACAACAAGCTGGAACACAACAAAACTATTAGACGGATCGACTCCGGTGTTTGATTTCCAAGTTGGTCTTTATGCCACTGAGGATGACCGTATTGCTTTTGATACGTCTGAAAACATTGCGACACTTGACGCTTTGGGATTAGCTGATGTTGATTTCACAACTAAAGAAGGCGCACGACAATCTTTACAATTACTAGATGATAGCCAATCGCAAATTAATGGTATGCGATCGAACATAGGTGCCTTACAAAATCGATTAACATCAACAGTCGACACACTAGCAGTAACTGAAGAAAATTTAGCAGCAGCCAATTCACGTATCCGTGATACCGACGTTGCAGCCGCTTCTTCTGATATGGCTAAAAACAGTGTGATGCTACAAGCAGGTACAGCTACATTAGCGCAGGCCAACCAAACGACGCAGTTAGCACTTAAGTTATTAGGATAGTTTTTTAAAGTTTACGAATTCGTCAAAATTATAAACACAAATATGAAACCCCGACCGAAAAGTTGGGGTTTTGCTTTTTTATGTCTAATTTTTTCGTATCAAGTAACTATTAAGTAAATTGGACCTTAGGCCGAAACAGTAGGTAGGAATTAACTGCGACGTTTTTCGAAAGAAGGCCTTATGAATAAATTATCACTACTAACTTTTCTAGCTGTGGCACTTTTTACTTTACCGAATTGTTCAAAACCACAATTGCAACAAAAAGGCCTTAGCAACGTGACTGCCACCGACGGCTCTTTTGGCGGCCAAAATCCTGGTGGCAACACCGGCAGCGTAAACAACCCGGTTGACCCAGTAGCCAAGTTAGATTTTAAAGGACGCGTTGAAAGTAAGGATGCAAATAACGATGCCTTAGCCTTCGACTTTGATAAATCGCGCAGTGAATTTATCATTATGATACCAATGCCATCCGCAATGCCGTTTTTGCCATTTGGTTCGTTTAACAACCATCCGGATATTACATTTTCTTCAATCGTCGATGGTAATGGCAGAACAAAGTTTGCTGTCCGAATTCCTGTAAAATACATTATTAAAGGAGCAAATTTTTTACCGGCAGCAAAGTTGCCGAACGGTGATAACTTGCCTGCGATGCCTGCCGGCTACGGTGAATTACCAAGTTTAGCCCTGTCATTTCCACAAAGTGAAAACACGCAAATTACTATTTACATTGGAATTAACGCTGTCGGCATGTTCGTAACGTTGCCTGAAAAAATAGCAATTCCATTTGGTTTTCAGCTGCCTATTAAGAGTTCAGACAAAACTAGGACTTTAGGCTTTATGACTTATGTTCCGCAAAAAGGAACTTATGCGCCTGGTCTTTTTCTATCGACGCTGATTCCTCCGCAGATGGCGCGGATTCTTGAGGATCACCTTCGTTTGTAATAATTTGTTTTTAATTTTTTCACAAAACTTGCAGCCGCCCACAAAGCTAGTTACTCTAGCTTTGTTTCGTTTAAACACTAAAATATGAGGACACACATGGCTAAGAAGAAAAAAGCAAAAGCTTCAGCGAAGAAAACTGCAAAAAAAACTACTAAGAAATCATCTGCTAAAAAAGCAAAATCGACGAAGAAAGCAAAACCAACTGCAAAAAAAACCGCTAAGAAAGCAGCGAAACCTGCCAAAAAAGCGACTAAAGCTGTAAAAAAAGTTACGAAAAAAGTTGTGCCGAAAAAAGCGAAAGCACCAAAAGCTGCTAAGTCTGCTAAGTCTGCTAAGTCTGCAAAAAAATCAACTCACAAAAATATAGCGCAAGATTTAACGAAAGAATTCGATGAAGATTCTGATCTTGATTCTTTAGTTGATCTTGAAGATGAAGATGCACTCACTTTAGCAGAGCCATTAGATGAAACTGACGATGAAGTTGAATCTGATGAAATGGAAGAAACCTTAGAAGGCGATACGAATGAAGAGGATCTTGAGGAAGACCTTGAAGACGATATTTCTAAGAAAAAAGATAAAGAAGCTGACGAAGACGACGAAGATGAAGGTTATTTCTAAATCTGATTCGTAAAATACAGTTTAAGTAACAAAAGGAGAGTTTAACTCTCCTTTTGTTTGCTAGCCGCTTAATAATCCATCAGTTAAAAGTACATCGTATTCTCGATGTCCAGCTTTCCACTAATTACGTCTCCCAAATTATTTTGTTGAATGGCACTGTTTTTCGGTGTTTAAGTCGGCATGTAGATTTGCATTTCTATTGGAATTTGAGAAATTAATCTCACCAGGATTGAATTGCAGCGGGGAATATTGTGAAAATTAAAATATTACTAGTAGCGCTTTGTATGGCATTAAGCATTCAAACGTTTGCACTGACA
>JANPNP010000212.1:0-1713 GCA_031427535.1 Bdellovibrionales bacterium
CCACGAAACTTGGGCGCCCTAGTTAGGTCAGCGGTAGGATTTGGCGTGCACGAAATCATTCTAACAAAAGAATCTGCTCACCCGTATTTGCCCCAATCGGTAAAGGCCTCGGCCGGCGGAGTCCTTTACGCTAATTTTAAAAAGACCGAATTATCAATTTCCGAGCTACCCGTGGTTTCCGATAATTATGCTCTAGATTTTGATGGCGATATTATCTCTGCGGTAGCCTGGCCTGCAAATTTGCGTCTGTGGGTCGGCGAAGAAGGTCCTGGTTTGAAACTTAGCGCCGCACAGAAAAAGAATTTAAAACTAGTAACTATTCCCACCCAACGTATCGAGTCGCTAAACGCAATGGTTTCGGCAACGCTTGCTATTTGGGAATGGAAAAAATCCATTTCGAAAAAGTCTTAGCCATTTCGCTTCTGCATTGCTAGCTCTTAATTAAATAATTATAGACAACAGTTTTCTCTCCTCTGAAACTTGGCACCCTATAGGGTACCAAGTTTCAGAGGAGACTATTCTTACAACATATAGAACTAGTCACGATCCCACTCAATCAAATAGGATTACAAAGGTCATCGTTGGATGTTTTAAGAGATGTTCGATCAAAATCAAACTGGACCAATGATTACTTTCACAGCGGGCAGAATTTAATTTTAAAAAGTTAAGCCGGTCAGTATTGCCGAATAAGCCAAACGCGGTAAAAGGCTTCTAACACTATCTTTAAAGACATTTTACTTTGTCCTACGCGGCGGTCTTCGAAAGTAATGGGGACTTCTAAGATGGGATAACCTTTTTTCTGCGCTTTGTATTTTAGTTCAATTTGGAAACTATAGCCGTTGGACTGAATTTCATCTAGGCCGATGTCTTTTAAAACACCTGTATGCCAACCGTTAAAGCCGCCGGTCCAATCTTTCACTGGGTAACCTAAAATTAATCGCGAGTAAACTCCGCCGCCCTTTGAAATTAATTTTCTTATAAAACCCCAATTAACTGTTTTTCCCCCAGGTACGTACCTAGAGCCAACCACAACCGGGCTTTGATTTAACGCACCAAGAATTTTTAATAAATCTTCTGGAGTATGCGAAAAATCAGCGTCCATCTCGATTACCGCATCGTAATAGTTTTCAATGGCCCATTTAAATCCCGCAATATAAGCTTTGCCTAAACCATTTTTTTGCTCGCGAACCAAAAGAAAAACGCGGGGCTCGGTTTGTCGAAATAGCGATACCTGCGTTGCCGTTCCGTCTGGCGACGAATCATCTACAACAAGCACATCAAAATTTTCATGCAGTTGCATCAACGCTGGAAGTAGCATCTTGATATTTTCGAGCTCATTAAAAGTCGGAATAATTACTAATTTTTTCAAACTTATACCCTTTAACCTTTTTACCTATTAGCGTTTTCTGCGCAATCAATTAAAGCAAACGGCAGTTCAACCGGTTTATCTTTCCATAAACTAAGCATGTAACCGCCGGCACCGGATCCCGTTAATTTAACGGCTAAGGCACCATGAGATATTAACACCTGTTCGTGCATTTGAACCTTTGAATTAATTAAACCCCAGTCAGCAAAGCAGCTGTGCGCCTTCTGAAGCGGTGCAGTCCACTTCTCAGGCGTGGGGACCTGAAGCAATTCTAAGAACTGTTGCACGGCTTCGTTCATCCGCGAATCAATTTCAGCTGCCGCTACGGGATCTTTTTGCCAAAGTTT
>JANPNP010000213.1:0-6091 GCA_031427535.1 Bdellovibrionales bacterium
CATTATCACTAAGTGGCGTAACGGCACGTAGCCGTTCTAAATTTTCAATAATACCATTAGCTGAAGTGGCCAAAGTGAGTCTCCTGAAAAAAATAAAATTTAGTTTGTCACGTAGTTGTAGTCAAATCGCAGATTACAAAATCTAATTATTTAAAAATTCTTTTAGCTATAGGCGGCACAAGTTGAATGGTTACCTGCAGTAGTAATGGGCCAAGCAACAAACCGGGCAAGCCAAAAACTATGATGGCTCCAATGATTCCAAATAAAGAAATCAAAGGATGCATGTTCGCCTCAGAGCTTGAAAACACGTAAGGTTTAAGAATATTGTCGACACTTCCAGCAATCACGGTAACGACAATAAGACCAATACCATCGGTTGAATTTCCCATAAGAAAAGAAATAATCGCAAGTAGCCCAGCAACCGGGGCTGCGCCAATTACAGGAATAAAAGACAAAAAGAAAGTTATTGTAAAAATAAGAAAAAATTCATGATAACCAAAAATTGAAGATCCTATTGCAACAATAAGTGCCTGCAGGGCCCCAATTAATAACGTGGAAACTAGCACCATCGAGCAGCCATTTTGCAGTGACTTGGTGATTAGGTTAACTTCGTACTCGGGCATGACATTTATTTTCAAGATATAGTTTTTTATCTTAGTTGCATTAGAAATTAAAATGTAAAGCATACAGAAGAAAACAAACATCGAAAGCATCAAATCGGGGATTGATCCCAAAAATAAAGTGGCTTTTTCTAAAACAATTGGACTAATTTTTCCAATTAATTCGTCTTTCTGCGGAATAACGTCTAAATCCAGCCCAAAAGATTTTATTGCTTTGATGCCGTACCCTTGTAACTTTTCCCACAGACCAAACAAGGACTGAAAAACCTGAGAATTTTGTAGGCTTTCAGCCGAGATTGATTTTAACCCTTTTAAAGCCCTAATAATAAAAACCGTTAACGGAGCTAACAGAATTAGCAAAAGGGTTACGAAAAGCGCCAGCATAAAATAACGTCGTCTTTTAGGTTTAGATTTAGTGCTGACATGAATTTTTTGGATCAGCGGTTCGCATCCTAATGCAAAAAACGCTGCCAGCAACATAGGCGTCATAAATGGCGAAAAAATCATGACGAATAGAATACCGAGCACAAAAAGCAAAAGAATTCTTAGTATAAAATGCAGCTTCTCAATTTTAATTGTCATAGGCAAACATTATACCAATTAAAATTAAATTGCCAACGTTGAATTCATAGCAAGTACCGGGTACAGTGGCGGTTATGGAACCTGAAATATGCATCCAGTGTCGAAAACCTAAAGCACACCTTAAGTGCGGCATTTGCCAAGATTCTATATGTAAAAACTGCACACACTTCGTTGACGAAGATCACTTTTCTTTTCGTAGTCGTATTCCACACGAACTTTCCTTTACTACGTATTGTGGCACTTGTTTTTTCCATACTGTAGAACCTGCGATGCAGCAGCTACAGACTATGATGGAGCAAGCTAAGAACGTCGCCATGTTTTACAAAGACCAAGGAAAAGAAACTCGGCGCATGAGCCGAATTGAAAAGCCGCTGACTATAGAAAACTGCTTAGATAAAAATGACATGATATTACGATTAGCGTTTCGCGCAGTAGAAGCGGGCTTTAACACGTTGGTGGATGTCGATTTAGTTTCGCAAAAAGTAAAGCAAGGAAATTACCAGCATCTTATCTGGAGCGGTACGGCTGTTCCTGTTGCTTTAGAACCTGAAAAACTAAAACACAAATGAATTTTTTTTTCATTTCCTATTTTGTTTTAGGATGCAGTATTGCACATGCTGTTGAATCACCATCTTTATGGGAATATGGAATTGGATTTGGATATATTCAGTTCGAGCAGTACCCAACATCTAGTCAGTCGAATTATTTACTTTTGCCTTTTCCAACATTTCAATACCGAGGAAGATTTGTACGAGCTGACGATCGTGAAGGCACGCGGGCCTATTTATTTAAAGGTGACACTGTTTCAGTTGAACTTTCCGGTGGGGGCCACACCAGTTTGGATTCGACCAGGAATACCGCCCGTGAAGGAATGCCTGACTTACCTTGGATGATAAGTTTAGGGCCACAAGTGGTGGGGTACCTAACAGATGGCCTAGAGTTGCGGGTAAAGTTTTTTCAGGCCACTTCAACTGATTTTGCATATACCAAATTTAACGGCGCCACGACAGAGTCACAAATAATATTTAGTCATCGGGATGCGATACAAGGCTTACCAACCCGGGCGCGATTTAGCCTATCTGCAAAGGCTGCAACACAAGAATATCTTGCAACCTACTTTGAAGTTCAACCAAGGTACGCTAATGCGAGTCGAACAGCATACGTAGCACGCTCAGGATTTCTAGAGCTTGAACTTAGTTATTTTCAGTCAGTGAAGGTGGATAAAGCATCATATTATGTGGGCGCATCGGTACATGATTACTCGCAATCAATTAATCAATCCAGTCCGCTGCATAAATCAGATTACACTTTTAGTTTTCTGATCGGCATGACTTATACTTTAGGCCAGTCTCAGCGGGACTCCGTGCCGGAACAGGAAACAGAGGGTATTCTTAAAAAGCCGTAACAAGGAGCTTTTACGAATATACAATCTTACTTACAAAATCGTGCTCAACTGGAAAGTAGCAAAAAACAGTATCGCACGCTTTGCGCTGGTTGTACGCAGCCTGATTTTTCGTGTTACTGCGGCCAAATAAAAAAGTTTGATCCACGAATTAATTTTGTTATTTTAATTCATCCAGTGGAGGCCAAGCGAAGAATTGCCACGGGTCGGATGTCACATTTAAGCTTAGAAAATTCCTACCTGATAAAGGGCCAAGATTATACAACTAACGAAGTCGTAAACCAACGACTTCAAGATTCTGCGTGTCACTCAGTGATACTGTATCCAGGTCAAAATTCGCAAAACTTAACAATATTAAACAATGAAAAGCGGACCGAATTATTTCCGGAAAATAAAAAATTGCAGATCTTCGTAATTGATGGAACCTGGGCAACAGCCAGAAAAATGATTCGTCAAAGTAAGAATTTACAAGCGCTTCCACGAATTTGCTTCACGCCACCTGCGCCGTCAAACTTCCGTGTTCGAAAGCAACCCAACAGTGCTTGTTTTTCTACGATCGAAGCAATTCATCACACGATTGAACTGGTCGGACCCGGACAGGGGTTTGTTACCAGCGATCGCACGCATGATGCGCTTATAAGTGTGTTTAATTTTATGGTTGAAAATCAGTTAGATTTTATTAGAAAATCGAACAGTAATCTGCGCGAGACAACCTATCGTCGTGAAGGCCAAAGAAAAATTGCATAAAAAAAGGATTTAAGTTTTCACTTAAATCCTTTTTAAAATTAACAAAATATGTATTTAACTACTTCTTCGCAGCAGCTTTAGCGGCTTCAGAAGCTTTTTTCTTTGCAGCAATCTCTTCAGGTGAAGCGCCCCAAGGTGATGTTTTTGGACCAGATCCCTGGCCACCTTTACGAGGACCACCCTTACCAAATTTGGAAGGGGCAGCAGCAGCTTCTTTAGGTTTCATGGGCTCAAGTGTTTCGACCAAATAGTAATTGTCTTCAACTTTTTGATATTTCGCCGGAGCCGCTTCGCCTTCAGCAATGCTAGCAACTAAAACACGTCGAACAGCCGTTTTTCCAGCAGCCAAATCAGCAGCAGCAAGTGCAAACTTTAATTTATCGCCTTCAAGCTTTAAAGATTCGCCCATTGCAGCAGTGATTTCTTCAGGAGTTTTACCTTCAGTTGCAATGGCCGCTTTTGCAGCTAAAACTTTTTGCAATGTAGAGTGTGGAAATTCTGTAATTGATTTCATTTGGACCTCATTTTAGGAAATATCGACAAGCGATTGTGTAGGGATCTTCTTATCTAACCCAGGGGTTTTTGACAAGGTTTACTTCTTATAAGGCATTTTTCCTAAGAAGTCCTTTTTGCCAATTTCAACGCCGTTGTGGCGTAAAATCGCATAGGCCGTAGTTAAATGAAAATAAAAATTGGGTATAGCATGATTTTGCACGAATTCTTCTCCGGTTAAGTATTGCCCTTCCCAGCGTGGCTGGGTGATATGGCGTTTTGCAGCGTCGGCATAATCTTTCGGTGAAAACGTTTTCAGGTAAGTCAAAGTGCTTTCAATGCGGGCTTTTAGTTCACCAAGGGTTTTTTCAGTGTCGGCATGCACGGGTGCCTCTTTTGTTGTTAAGCGTGAGGCACACAGTTTTGCAGTATCGCATGTAATTTGAATCTGCCGAATCAAGTTAAACTGGTCCGGAGCTAACCTTGATTGCAATAAAACGTCCATTTCAATCTTTTTACCATCAGCAAAGCCAGCAGCTTTATCTAAAATACCAGTTAAGTTTTCAAGCATCTTTGTGAATTGGGTTACCGTCAGTTCGAATATCATAGGGCCTCCAAGGCGTGTAAGCGGAATATAGCGCAAGTTCCAATGTTATAACAAGCTTACCTAAAACCGACTAACTGTGTCTTTTTTGTCCTCTAAATTTTTAAGACTTATCGAATTATCAAAGCCGCGCTTTAATTCTTCCCGTTTGTTTTTAATTGCCGACCAAAAGGCTTCCGATGTGTCGATATCAAATTTACCTTGCTTTCGCGCAAATGGAATTTGTGCAGCAACGGTTTGGTCTTCATTATTTTTTAGAAACCAATTTGCAAATGCAGTTCCAAGTTCGATGAACAGATGCTTACCTGATTTTAAATCTTGTTTGGGTGCAATAACATCAATTTCTTTTAAAAATACTTTCGCATAGCCGATCATATCGCCTTGGGATGCAGCCACTTCACTGTAAATACTAATTTCACCCTTGGTTAAATCCAGTGGCAAATACTTTAGCAGCATCGGATTAATATTTTTTGGATGAAAATTTAATAATGAGGCATTCAAGTCAAAGCGAAATTCCTTAGCTAAAGCGTCCAGCTTACCCTGAACTTTTAAGGGCGCATGATCCTGCAGTATTGCAGAGCCTTCAATCGGGCTAAGCGCATCTTCATTGCCGTCAGTGCGGCTACGTAAATCACGAGCCGTTAAGTTTATTTTTTCGATTTGAATTGGCTTAGCTTTAATTAAATCGCTGTTGGAAAAATAGATTGCAGAATTTTCTACTTTTAGACTTTGAATCGTTATTGGAATAAGTACGCCCAACGCTTCTTTCCAACTGGGCTCATCGTTGCCGTATTGTTTTTTCTCTTTTTCATCGTTATCAATAATGCGAATTTGCGCTTTCAATAAGTGAATATCACCCGTAACTTCACCACGAAAAAGTGTGCGCCAGGCTAAAGATAAATCAATTTGCGAAACCTCCAGTATTGGTGGCAGCGTGCTACTTTTCTTTTTAATTTCTAGGCCTTGCAGCTGATAAGCTCCACGGTAAAGACTTAAATCCAAATCGTTTACACGACCATCATACAGTGTAAGCTTAGTAGCTAAAGCACAGTTAATTCCACGCAAAGCTGCATATGGAAGAATAAGTCTGATGACTAAAAGTGTAATAACAGTAATCCAGACCCAAAGTGGAATTCTAGATTTTTTTACGTAATGAAGAACTTTATTTTTAAGCGGCATATGTAGTGTTTGCATAATTTTCCTATTTTTTTCGTCTACGAGCTGTATCTAATATAAGTACGCTTTGTTTTACATTGAAATATTCGTTCCAGGGATCTTTGCTACTTTTCAGCCTTTTTCCCACATTTCTCAAGGTAAAAACGTCTGGGCCCTTAAGTTGAGATAACTCATCCCACGCGATAGATAGGGCGATGCCAGCCACTGGATTGTTACGCAACGCCTGGGTCGGGATTTAAATCAAAAACAAGCTTTGCCTTGACCACTTGGAAACTGCAACAGCACTAGCAGCCATTTTTACCTAGAACTAAATAATAGGGTTTATCAAAAAGCAAAAAATCAAGATCAGCTAGCTCGACAAAATCTTTAGCTTCCAGAAGCACACTAAGGACTGGCCACTTCGTTTTTATTTAAATACAACTTAAGAAATTACCCACGAATTGTTTAAACCCATTTATCCATACTCTG
>JANPNP010000214.1:0-8963 GCA_031427535.1 Bdellovibrionales bacterium
CACGCCGACACACCGCCAATACTTTTGGTGTAGTCGTCAGCGATTTGATCAAGTTCTAATGTCGTCATTCCGGGTTTCACGAATTTTTCGGTGTACAGAAGAACCTGCGCCGCTAGCTTGCACGCATGCTTCATTTTTATAATTTCTGATTTATCCAATGGCTTATCTGGCATCGACTACAGAATATAAATGAAAAAACCCCTTAAAGCTAGGCCTTAAGGGGTTTTCTATAAGCTCATAGTGTTAACTATAAACTGGTATTACTAGACTTTATTTTAAATGCTTAGAAACAAGTTTAGTCATTTCGAACATAGAAACTTGGTTTTTGCCGAAGATTGGCTTTAACTTGTCGTCAGCGTTGATGTTACGACGGTTCTTAGAATCTTGAAGGTTAAACTTCTTGATGTAAGCCCATAATTTTTTTACAACTTCAGTGCGTGGAACTGGAGCCGCACCGATAACAGCTGCTAATGTAGCTGAAGGCGTTAAAGGCTTCATGAACGCAGCGTTTGGCTTACGTTTTCCAGCAGCTTTTTTAGGAGCAGCTGTTTTTTTAGGAGCAGCTGTCTTAGGAGCTGCAGTTTTTTTTGCAGCTGTCTTTTTAGGAGCTGCAGCTTTCTTTGCAACTTTTTTAGTCGCTTTCTTTGCTTTTGCCATTGTATATCCTCCGAAGGGTTGGCTATTTGTTTTCATTACTACTTTAGTCTCAAGACTAAAATCCAATGAACACAGTCTACGGCCATAAATTTTACTTTGTCCAACATAAAAATAACAAATCTTCGTTTTTTTTCAATTTTCCCTCGAGAAATGTGGTTTCCCCCTCTAGAAAACGCAATATTTTCCGAAACCAGCGACAATTCTCGTCTGAAAGTCTGGTTTTCCCGAGGAGAATTCAGCGAAAAATGTTAGAAAAGTCTTTCTGGCCCTACGGAAAACTAGGATTTTTCCGAAGAGTTTACTATGAATACTCAGGCAAAATCGCAAAACAGCTTTGCAGAAATACTTGAAAACCTGAGTCATATTCAAAGGCCTGAACACTTTAATACCCACCCCGCGACTGACTTTTCTGCTGGATGGGAAAGTTCTTTGGACCCCCAAGGTTTAGCCCAGATTATCGGTTTTACCCCTGTGTTTAAGACAGGTTACAAAAAATATGTAAATCCCATCAGACCGCGAATTCCACATGTTATGACTAGCGAACAAACTTTGGCTTTTGAAAATTTATCAATTTGGTCACCCCAGTTATCAAATGCCTTCAACAGATTCGAGCTGAAATCAAGTTACCGCCAGGCGTTGCTGAAAACTCATCCAGATCAAGGCGGATCGGCTGAAAGCTTTTTACAAGTGAAAAAAAGCTATGAAATCTTAAGTTCGTTAGTTACAAGCTAGCCTGTGCCACAAACCGACATATTACTTTGCACCTTGAATTCGACCTATCAGCACGCTGCATTCGGTTTACGCTACTTATTCGCGAACCTTGGCGCTTTACAATCACGCGCCGCAGTCCTTGAATGGACTATTAAAGAAAATCCCCGCGTTATCGTTGAAAAAATTCTGCAGCATCAACCGCGCATCGTGGGCTTTGGTGTCTATATATGGAATACCGAATTAACATTACAAATCATTTCTACTTTGAAAAAAGTCGCGCCAGAAATAGTCATCGTGCTTGGTGGACCTGAAATTTCGTACGAGACCGACACCCAACCCCATCTGCAGTGGTGTGATTATGTTATTAAAGGCGAAGCTGACTTTACGTTTCGTCAGTTCTGCGAAAACTATCTGCTACATAACGTGATGCCACCAGAAAAAATAACGCAGTCAGCTTTACCGGATATTAAGTCCATTCAATTCCCCTACGATCTATATTCGGATGAAGACATCAAAAACCGCGTGCTTTACGTCGAAGTTTCTAGGGGCTGTCCGTATAAGTGCGAATACTGCTTATCGTCGTTAGATAAATCGGTGCGCAGTTTTGATTTAGAGCTTTTTCTAGTACAAATTAAAAAACTTATGGACCGCGGTGCCAGAACCTTTAAGTTCGTGGATCGAACCTTTAACTTATCACCAACATCGTCAAATCGCATTCTGCAGTTCTTTTTAGAACACATTTCACTTGGTCTTTTTTTGCATTTTGAAATGGTACCCGACCGCTTGCCTGCTGAAATTCGCGAACTGATCCAACAATTCCCCGAAGGCTCTTTGCAGTTCGAAGTCGGTATTCAGACCCTAAACCCCGCAGTGGCTGCAAACGTGTCCAGGAAGAATGATCTGGTCAAAGTTGAACAGAACTTTCAGTTCTTGCGTGAATTTACGAAAGTGCACACCCATGCGGACTTAATCGTAGGCCTTCCCGGTGAAACTTTAGAAAGTTTTGCTGAAGGCTTTGACCGCTTAGCGCTAATGAAACCTGATGAAATTCAAGTAGGGATTTTAAAGCGCCTTAAAGGCACGCCGATCGCGCGCCATGAAAAACCATTTAAAATGATTTACTCAGATTTTTCACCGTACCAGATTTTAAGTACCAGCACGATGGATTACGCCACATTACAGAAAATGAATCGCTTCGCAAAGTTTTGGGATTTGTACGCGAACAGCGGACAATTTAAAAATTTTATGGCTTGGTTCTCAGAACGCAGTCTAGGCAGTTCCTTTTTCTGGAGCTTTTTTGCCTTCAGTGAATTTTTATCTGCTCGGTTCACTGAAACCCACAGCTTATCGCTGATGAGCCTATCTGAACAAGCTTGGCTTTACTTAAAGCAAAACGGTGCCACTGCCGAGCAAGCAGCAGCACTGATCGAGAAAGACTTCTGCCACGGTTTTAAACGCAGGGATTTACCGGTGTTTTTGAAAAGCGCACCAAGTTTGGTGGCATCCACTGCGGCCAGGAACCAACGCCAGTTGCAACACTCGTCACCTGAATAAAATACTAGGGTGCCTTTTGAAATGGCATTTTTTGGCAACTCAGAATATGGTGCCTTCAAATTGAAACTAAAATTAAAACTAAAATTAAAACATTCACCACAAGCGAGAAATTTTGAAGACACTTGTTATGGCAATTCTATTTACCTGCACCACGTCCTTAGCACAGATCATTAGCCCCAGTGGCACCGAAGTTAACTTTAACTACACAGCCACTTTCGAAATCGCTGCAACCGCAACTGAAAATACCGATGAAAAAAGGATGAAGCTACATGCCTCGCACCTATTTGGGATTTTTCAGTCACCTAACTTTATTCGGAAAATGGGTTTAGATCCCGAAGTATCTGCCGGCATTGGTGCTCCGCAAGCTGAAATGGAATTTACAGTGATACGTTCGGAACAGATCGCTGACAAAATTAAAATCTCGTACACAGCAGCTAGCAAAATGATTCTTCACAAAGATGTCGCTAGCGATTTGATTAAGATAGGTTTCTTAGATTTGCCATTACCTAATGACCCGTACGCAATTTACGATGTCAATTGTACGGACGAACACTACTCTTTATTTTCGGACTTTTGGTATTTCTACGACCCCTATCAAAGCGGCTGCGAACACTTAGCAGAAGAACCCCTGGCAACGCTTTCACGCTTAGTCATCGAACCCGTTACCGTTAAAAAAATGGACCAAACTCCAAAGCTTCCTTATTTGCGCGGGGACAACGACAACGGCGAGCTTTTTTCAATCTATGTTATTCACGGCTATGCCGAAAAAAATGTGGCACGTGACGAAGGCCGCGTCGGTTTTAAAGAGCTAAATCAACATCTATTAGAAAATGGCTTCACTGAAACACGTGAACACCAAAGTAAAGTGATCCCGATGTATCTCTATCGTAAAGAAATACGCCTTGATAATGGCAAAAAAATTAAAGTTCAGATTAAGCATTTATTAGTAGAAACCAGCATTAATTCCAGATCAAAAACATTTGCTACATTTTTTAAAGAGGCCGTTGCTAAAGCCGATGTTATTTACTACGGCGGTCATTCAGGCTTAGGCGGAACACTTGATATTCCGTCCCTTGAAGAAAAAGTGGGACCACTAAAATTTAATTCGAAGAAAAAACAGATTTTCTTTTTTGAATCGTGCGCTAGTTATTCGTATTACCTAGAGCATTTTGGAAAAGAAAAAACCAAAGCAAAGATTGATATTGTGACCAATGGCCTTGCTAGCTACTTTCATACCTCGCATGCTGTGCTAACCACATTTTTAGGCCACTTGCTGTCCGAAAATTCAAAAGACATTCTTTGGAGTACCATTCTTGGTGATATGGAATCTGCTTTAGGCGGCACGACCTATTTAACTAGCGTCGGTGGAATTTAACATTTGTTTTAATTAAATGGATGCGGTTGAAAGTTTCTGCTGATGCAACTGATGGCGTTGTGCGGATGTAAGCTTTCTTCGTGACGAGTTTTTATTTTATAGCCAGCAAGTCCTGCATCGTTGTTTTTAAGTAATGTCATTAAGCCATCGTCGATCCTTCGAACAGCGTCTTCACAAAACATTAAGTTTTCCGAGTTAAGCTCAGCAAAGGCAATCTCGTCCGCTTTTTTCACAGCCGTTTGTACTGGGGTTTTCAGTAGCTGCTCGACGTTTTTAATTTGGGTCGCAATCAACGTGTCTATCTTTGGTAAAACATCTGTTGAAAATAATAAGTCACAGGTCATAACACTGCGCTGGGCGTGCGGCGTTGCGGGTAGCCGCTGCATCGATTGATGATCGTGCTTAGGTTCGTTTAATTTATTTTTTAAGGACTCAAGCGATAAGGCTGCAGACTGCGGACACGTGCTCGAATATAAAATTTCAAATTGTAACCACAACTTAAATTCGGCCTGACTTTCTAGGGCTGCGATCTGCACCGGGTAATTTCTATGACCAGATATCGCTGATTTAAGGGCTTGTGTACGAACCGGATAATTAAACGCAAGCGTTATGCCTGCTTGATCGGACAGTCCTTCTTGGGATTTGATCGCTGTTTGCAAAAATTTTCTTAAGGAAATCTCGGACACTTTGCGATTAAGAAATTGCTCCATCATCAAAGTGTAAAGCCTGGACATATGAATACCGCGGTTACCTTCGGCTAAATTTACAGTCATCGAAAGTTCGCACGGAATATTCACATCATTTAACTGCAGAACCGATTGCATGTGCCCCATACCCACCCAGTCCAACTTTTGTAAGGACTGATGGGTTTCACTTTGAATATCAGATTTGAAAGTTTGTTCTGGGGTTTTTGACATGGTTACGCTTCGATCATCCTGTAGCGGATACGCTTTGGTGTTGAATCTTCGCCCATGCGCTTTTTACGATCCTCTTCGTACTCAGAAAAGCTTCCTGGGTAAAAGTAAATTTTAGAATCACCTTCAAAGGCCATGGTGTGCGTGCACACGCGGTCTAAAAACCAACGATCATGGGATATCACAATTGCAGAACCCCCGAATTCATTTAACGCTTCTTCCAGCGCGCGCATGGTATTGACGTCTAAGTCATTGGTGGGCTCATCCAGTAAAAGTAAGTTGGCGCCTTCTTTAAGAATTTTTGCTAAATTCACGCGGTTTCGTTCTCCGCCTGAAAGGGTGCCCACTTTTTTCTGTTGATCACTACCAGAAAAATTAAACCAGCTGACGTATTGCCTTGCCGGAATTTCGCGGCCGCCTAATTGAATTAAGTCTTGGCCGCCAGATAAGGTTTCAAAAATTGTTTTTTCTGGATCTAGGGTTTCACGGGATTGATCAACATAGGCAATTTTTACGGTCTCGCCGACTTTGAAACTGCCGCTGTCGGGTTTTTCTTTTCCGGTGATCATTTTAAATAAAGTGGATTTACCGGCACCATTGGGTCCGATCACACCCACGATAGCACCGCGGGGAATAGAAAAATCAACGCTATCCAGTAGCACTTTTTTTCCGTAACCTTTGGTGACCCCTTGCGATTCAACCACGATATTACCTAATCTAGGGCCCGCCGGAATATAAATCGACATTTCTTGTAAGCGATCCGCTGAAGGCTCTTTTAATAAATTTTCGTAGGCATCGATACGCGCTTTTGATTTGGACTGACGGGCTTTAGCACCTTGCCGGATCCAATCAAGTTCGCGTTCTAGGGTTTTTGCTTTCTTGCTGTCTGATTTTTGCTCTTGAGCTAAACGTTTATCTTTTTGCTCTAACCATGAGGAATAATTACCTTTCCACGGAATTCCTTCGCCGCGGTCCAGCTCTAAAATCCAGCCGGCGACGTTATCTAGGAAGTAGCGATCATGCGTGACCGCAATAACTGTTCCTGGGAACTTTGCTAAATACTGTTCAAGCCAGCCGACGGATTCGGCGTCCAAGTGATTCGTTGGTTCGTCTAATAATAAAATATCGGGGCTGCTCATGATCAAGCGGCACAATGCCACGCGGCGTTTTTCTCCACCCGATAACGGGCCGATTGGCAGGTCGCCATCTGGACAGCGTAACGCATCCATGGCCAATTCAATTTTTTGATCCACTTCCCAACCGCCAAGCGCCTCGATCTTTTCTTGCAGGTCGCCTTGTTTTTCGATCATCTTGTTCATCTCATCGGGGTCTAAATCCGGATCAGAAAACTTTTCGTTGATCGCATTGTAGTCTTTCATCAGCCGTGGCAGGTCGCCCATGCCAGAGAAAATATTTTCTTTTACAGTCAGTGTTTCATCTAACTTGGGTTCTTGTTCTAGGTAGCCGACTTTCATTTTTTTTGCCGGGAACGCTTCGCCTAAGAATTCGTGATCAACACCGGCCATGATTCTTAATAGTGAGGATTTTCCAGAACCATTCAAACCAAGAACGCCGATTTTAGCGCCGTAAAAATACGACAGATAAATATTTTTTAGAACATAGCGATTCGGCGGGTAAACTTTCGAAACACCTTTCATGGTGTAGATGATATCTTGAGACATAATAAAACCTCTTTTAAAATTTCATTTTCAGTTGAATCTTAGAGTGATGGACAGTAGCATTCCATCTAGAGATGAGCAACACGAACGACGACGGCAACAAAAATTCGAAGGGTACAAATCAGTCCAAACGCTGGACTTTTATTCAAAATGACCTAGAAAAGGCCCTAAACACCTGGGAAGATCTAGAAAAAAACCAAGCCCCCCTTAGCCAAGAAGAAGAACAGCTGATCAAAATTAAATCAATTATCAACCAGCTGAAGGAAAAGCTTGATCAGTTCTGATCAAGCTCAGATAGATCAGTTCTGATCAAGCTCACGCAGATCAGTTCTGATCTGGTTTTGCGTGGGTCATGAACTATCGTCTGTATGTAGACAGATTTTAACTGGCGTGGATTAATACTCATCAGCGAAGCACAAATTCGATTTAATCGCCATAGTGTTAGCAGATATTCCGAAGGTTCTTTCAATTCCGTGATCAAAAGTTATGATACAAATTAATATGGCGTAAAAATACTTATCGGAATGAAAACTAGCCAGTAGTGATATTCGCCTGCTGCCGATACACATGTCGATTGTGGTTCGCACAAAGAATGCGAAAGTTTTCGATTGTGTCTTCACCGCCCGCCCATTTCGGCCGAATGTGATCCACATTAAGTTGCCACGTCGATCCACATTTCCTGCCTGTTTCAAAATCTTGAAATTGACAAGCCTTATCCCTATTCAGGACTGTTACGGATTTTGTACTCTTTTTGGTAAGCGTTTTTTGGGCGATTACTTTATCCGCGACAAATTCCAATACATTCTCCCAACCGCCATGTGGCAGTGAATTCGAAAGTAAATGACGCATTTGATTTAGCTTTTCCCACTGAGTCTTTGAAAAAGTAATTTCTAACCGAACCGATTCATCGCGCTGATGTCGAGTTCGGCAACCCTGCTTTGGAGTCATTTGAAAGGTCTTAGCAATTTCAGCTTCTGTTTCAGCAATAGATTTATTTTCCAGTTTTGCCAACAATTCGACTTTTATATTTTTAGAAATTGGGCCCGGATTTTCACTGGCCAGAACAGGGCGATTCTGTATTTGGCGAATTGTTTTTTGCAGCAAATTGACCTGCGCCAAATTAATGGACCCGTTTTGAATCTGTTCTTCAAGCGTTGGAACTTCACGCATTAATCTAGCCGCATCGATTCGGCGCTGAGCACTTCCAGAGCTATAGCCAATGCCTTTCGTTAAATAATCGAACAGGTTTGCGTAAGCAAAGGTAAGAAAAAGTTTTCGCCGATCGACCTCTGCAATGTGCAGCAAAATGTCGCGCAGAATTTCTCGTTCGTTGCCAGATAGTTTTCTTAGTTCCTGATCTAGCACCGCGTTCGAAATCTTTCGTAATTTTAAGTTTGTAGTATTCATTTTTTACCTCGTGAGTAATGCAGTACCATGGTTTTAAAAACATGAAATTGGTCATTTTTCGGAAGCAGTTTTGATTTCTAAACAGCTTGAATGAGC
Organism: Bdellovibrionales bacterium; assembly: GCA_031427535.1. Taxonomy (GTDB): domain Bacteria; phylum Bdellovibrionota; class Bdellovibrionia; order Bdellovibrionales; family Bdellovibrionaceae; genus Pseudobdellovibrio. The sequence continues at coordinate 8,394 of JANPNP010000214.1, forward strand.
ACATCTAGTGGATCGAGGTTTGCGATCATCACGTTTAAATTGCTGACCAGCATCCGGCCTGGAAAATAAAATTAACGATTTACACTGGGCGTTTTACGAATCGAAAAAGTTCGTCAAGAGCTTTTTTTTAAAAAAGTTTATTTGACGCAGAATTAAAATAAATCTGTTACGATAGTTTTCATGTATTTAACAAAAAGCTTTTTCGCCGAACCCAACTATAAAAGAATTGAGAAAAAATTAATCCGCATACTTATTGTGGCAAGCGTTTTCTTCGATTGGTTAGTTTTCAAAAGATAATACACGACTTTGCGTTTGATTTTATCAAAGCAACTGCTATCTAAAAAATTTAAAGCCAGAGGTTTTTTTGAAATGATTTTTAAAACTCAGGTTTCGTTTTCAAGCTGTCTGCTTTATATATGGGGTCAGGAAGCAGGAAGGCTTTTAGCTCTAAGCCGGCAGCTTTCGTTTTCAAACTTCACTCTTCGCTTTCATTTAACAGCTGCCCGCCTAAACTCTCAAATATCCAACGTTTAGCCTTAACTATCACTTGTTCGAACCACACCGCCACAT
>JANPNP010000215.1:0-5737 GCA_031427535.1 Bdellovibrionales bacterium
TGACCGCAATTTCTACATCGTCTGAATTTTTTGAACAGGAAAAGGTGAGACAAAAAAGAAAACGTGATGAAGAAAAAGCCCAAGATATTCGGGATGCCGCTACCATGGGGGAAGTTGTTTCTAAACGTGACTTAAATTGGCTAGCTAAATTTGAAAATCCAGAGCCAATTATTGAGAAAGAAGAACCTGTAATGGCGTTAGCTGATGCTTCATTTGACGACTCGACATCTGCAGATGAAGAATCTGAAGAGGAAGTTGACGATGAACTGCCAATGTACGAGGAAGCTGACGACGAACTAAAAGCACAGAGTTCAGATGATAGTTCAGATGATAGTTCTGAAGAAGGTCATGTTTAAGTCGCTGCAGAAAATATTTTTCGGTCTAGTTTTTTTATATTTTGTCGCCATGATTATCGTTTTAGGTAACGGGTCATCGTTTTTAGGGCGGTACTTTCAAAGTGCATTTAATCCTGTAGCAAATACCATTGGGCTAAATACCACGTGGAATTTTTTTTCGCCGGATCCAGCTCATACAATGTATTTGCGCTATTTTGTTATTTTTGAAGATGATTATGGCAATACCACCAATGAAACCATCGAAAGTTTTTATCCTGTATCAAAAGATCAAGGTGATGATTTTAGACTTGATAAAAAGCGTGAATCGTATGCCATGCGTTTTTTAGCCGTCGATCCCTACCGACTGGAAGTTTTTTTTACGCCGTGGATTTGTCGTAAGCACCCTGGCGCACGAAAAGTTCAAGTTGAGCTTTTTGTTAATCGCATTCCTACCTTAGACCAAGTCATCGCTAACAGTGGCATTACCGATTTCGAGAATTTGTTATCTACTCAGCAGATCAATCGCTATGTTTACGAGTGTCCGTATGCGGGATAATTTAACTAAAGTGTCCACGTGGATCGATCAGTTTTTATTTGCAAAAAATAATTTCATGCAGCTTGCGGTTTTTCGAGTCTTGCTTTGCGGAACTTTATTTTATATGGCCTGTTACCGGCAGTTTAATGTGGATCAGTTAGGACCGGCGTCACTTATACCGCGTGATAGTGCCTTAAGCGTGTTTCCTGATTTTTACCGCCCGCTGGTGCAGTGGTTTTTTTGGCCCGATGCCTATGTTGGGACTGTTCATATGATTTTAATCAGTTTGCTTTTTCTGGCTACGATAGGTTTGATAAATCGACCTTTACTGTTGCTCACGTGGATTATCCATCAAGGAATTTTAAACCGCAATTATGCCATTTTGTTCGGAGCTGACGTCATCGGCGGATTATTTTTATTTTATTTATGCTTTACGAAATCGACCGAGTTTTTAAGTGTTCGCCGACTTATTTTTAAGACGACTGTAAAACCTGATACGCACGTAAGTGATTTTTTAAGTGCTATATTCTTTCGGATCATTCAGGTGCAAATTTGCACGATCTATATGTACACTGGCTTTGAAAAATTAAAAGGAAACACGTGGTGGGACGGAACAGCACTGTGGACTGTTTTTGCAAATCCGCAGTTTAGTCAGTTTGATTTTAAATTTTTAAGTCAGGTCCCGCTATTTTTTGTGGTAAGCACATTTGTAACTTTACTATTTGAAATTTACTTTGCGCCGATGGTGATGAACCATAAGTTTAGAAATGCATGGCTTGTAATGGGTGTGGTCTTTCACCTGACGATTGGTATTCTTCTGGGGCTTATGCCATTTTCATTGGTCATGGTATCGACCTACGTCTTATTCCTACCGAAAGAAACACTGCTTTCGGTATTTCATTCAAAAATACTGTCTCGTTTTAAGATTATTTCCTAAATTTTTTCCAGAAAAATCCGATACGTTTACTAGTGAAACCAAGCTTTCTTTTCGTTCTTATAGCACTGTATTTCGGACTGCTTTATGGCTGTAGTAATCCCGTTGCCGAATCGTTATTAACAAATGGTTCTACAAAATGCGATGTGACGACAAACATCAGTTGCTTAACTACAGACCCTGTCACCACGTCAGCCTTAGTTATTACTCCTGAATCTTTAAATGTAACTGCCAATGTTGATAAAGGTGATACCGTTGAAATTACCGGTACATGTACGGATCAGGGTCGCAGAAAAAATCGCATCTTAGTTGAAGTTTTTGCCGGTGATCTAAACGAAGCGGTTAATCCCTATATAAGTACCGATGAAGGTTCGAAGTGTTTTGATCCGACCGGTGCGCCGCTAACCTCGGCAGGAATTGCTACCGGAGCAAATTGTTTTTGGGTTACTAAAGGTATCGGGTTAACCGAAGATGCCAGTGGGCCTGCACCTAGAACATATCCGCAGTGCCACAACGGTCAATTCGGTTTTTCAGTACGCTTAGGTAAAATTTTACAGGACACGGGCCTAGGATTAAATTATTTAGTTCGCCTAAAACTTCGAACCGAAGAGGGCGGCATTACGGAATCACCGCTTGTTCGCGTGGTGATATCACGAAAGCTTACGCCCCCATCAGTTGATACAGCAATTGCTGATCCTTTAGCGTTTAAATGTACTCTTAAAAATTCGATCGCCAGGTTTAACCAAAATATTTCCTACGTACTTAGTAAATCGTTTACGATCTTTGGTACGACCATGCAGTCAGTTCCAACTCCGGTTACGGGTTATAATCCGCTAACCAGTGCAAATGTATCAGCCTTTGATTTTGACGATCTTGGTTTAGTAGATGGAGTCTCGTATTCGTATTCATTAACGGGGACCGATTTAAATTTTGCCTATGCCCCAACCGCCCCAACGGCAATTTCAAATACGCTAACCTGTAAAATGAGTAATCCAATTTTACAACCTGCAGGACAAACAGCGACAACCTGTGCGTTAACACTGAAGTATGCTAATTTCGGTTCCGTGAAGTATCAGGTGGCATCGGGTGGTCCGAATTGGACTGGTGGTGGTCTTACGCCATCGAATCCGCCACCGATTGTTAGAACGTGTACCGGGGCATTTAATGCTGCGCCATACACCTGTACGATTACAGGGCTTACACCATCGACTTCGTACGTCTTTGCTACTAGGGCATATAGAGATACAAACGGTAATAACAATCCAGATGTCGGTGAAGAAGTGGGCTACTGGTCGAATGAATCAACCTGCGTAACCCCCGCTACGTAGTTAGAATATTCAATTCTTTTAAATGATTAACTGAGACGACATCAGACTTAAAATAGGGCGAAGTGCGCCTTGGAATGCTACACTATTTCTCACAGCAATTTTTATGCATTAGAATATCCCGTACCTTAAATTGATTATTCATTCTGAACACGAGCTGCCAAGTCTCTTCTGAGTGATTCTTCCCCCGCTGAATGATGTAGGTGGGATAAGTATCTGTAAAATAAAACCCGTCATTTTCCCCAAACATTTCACGAATTTCTTCATATGATTTATTAACAAGGGTTTTGTCGGACATTATGGAATAGGCCATTTTAGATTTTTCTGCGTAAGTTCCTTCTTTAAACTTCTTAGCGTCATATTTTTCACTCCCCCATCTTGACTTGGCTTCTTTACCAGACATGGTCTTTCCGCCCCAAAAAGACTGGGCATACATGACGGTAGAAGCAACCAAGGCTGCAAAAATCACGGCTATAACCATAAGTTTTTTCAAGGCAAACCTCCAGATGTTTTATAGTTCGGCTCTAAAATTACTAACCTATTATTCTTTATTTGTTCGATAAAAGATTTTTTAATTTCCTCATCCGAAGAAAATTTCCCCTTAGACCTTTGATAATTGAGTAAACCTAAACGGTTATTTGCTAAATCCATAGCCTGCTGATTTTTAGGTTCTCGCGGATTATTTTCGTGCGCGTTTAAAACATCTTCTGCTTTTTTTTCACCGATCGTTCGACTTAGTAAAATAGACCAGACATAATGCCTACAAGCATCACTTTCATCATTCGTATCGCCAACAGGATAAATACTTAAACAAATTTTCTCTGCATTCCACGATTCTTTGTAAGCTTTTAGGCAGTCAATTTTATTCTCAGTACAGAATTTGATCTCATCTTCGGTTAGTCCGTATATGGATACATTCCCTGGAACCTTTTTTTTGCAAAGCGATTCGCAACGTTCAGGACACATGTAAGAAGACATATCCGTACCGGCAATTACACACTTTGATTCACAATCTTTTGAGTCTGTTATTTTTAATTTTTTAAACCAATCGTCGCATGCAAAGGCGGGAACATTTATTAAAAAAAGAAGGCCAAAAACCTTAAAATTCATGAATCTTAATACCTTATAGGCAATGGTCAGTGTTTAATAACTTTCAATCTACTATCTATGCTAATACCAATTACCATATGATTTTACTCAGTTTGCAATGCTTGTGTCAAAAAATTGCGCAACGTCCCTGACCAGCTTCGTCCGGCAAAAATCTAAGACTGTTAGTGGCACCCCTAATCCCAATACCTGCCGAACGATGTCGAGTGACAATTTCGCGGACCGGAGGCGGACGGTTCTAAAATGTTTCATCAAACGAAACTATCAAAATGTTTCATCAAACGAAACTTGGCCACTCACTCCAACTTGGTAAGCCGAAACGCGGCGTTCGAAAAAGTTTGCTAGCTCTTGCATGTCTTGTAGTTCCATAAAGTCGAATGGATTTTTTGCGTTGTATCTTGGGGCGATGTTTAGCATTTCTAGGCGTTGATCGGCGATGTATTCTAGGTACTGGCGCATATCACCGATTGATAAGCCTGCAATGCCATTTGCAATTAGATCTTCTGCAAAAGTCATTTCGCAGTCAATAGCGTCTTCTAGCATTTGTACGACCATATCCTGCATTTGTTCATTAAATAATGTTGGTTCTTCTTTACGAATTGTTTGAATAACTTGATTCGCAAAAGCCATATGCATGCTTTCGTCACGAAATACCCAGTTTGTGCCAGAAGCTAGTCCAGCTAACATTCCTTTTGAACGTAAAAAATAAACATACGCAAAAGCTGCAAAGAAAAACATGCCTTCAATGCACGATGAAAAACAAATTAGATTCATTAAAAATTTACGGCGATCTTCGGGCGTGTTTAACTGGTCTAAATCATTGATTGAATCCATCCACTTGAAACAAAAATCGGCTTTTTTCTTAATTGACGGAATATTTTCAACAGCTGAAAACGCATGGGCGCGGTCTTCAGGGTTAGGAATATAAGTATCTAACAAGGTTAAATAAAATTGCACGTGTAAGGCTTCTTCATAAAGTTGGCGGCTTAGGTATAACCGCGCTTCGGGTGAATTGATGTGCTTATATAAATTAAGTACTAAGTTATTTCCAACAATCGAATCACCCGTTGCAAAAAATGCAACCAAACGATGAATTAAATGTTTTTCTGAATCCGACATGCGCGTATTTAAATCGACCAAGTCCGTAGAGAAATCAACTTCTTCTACGGTCCAGGTATTTTTAATTCCGTTTTTGTACATTTCATAAAAAGTCGGGTACTTCATTGGTCGTAATGTTAAATTAAATCCTGGATCTAAAATCATGTTGTTCTCCTTGAGTTCTTTATTTTGGAACTCTGATTTTTAAAACGAGTTGATCTTTTTACTGGCACGCTTCGCACAATTCTGGGTTTTCTAAACTGCACGTCATGGCTTCGGCATCGGTATACACTTTAGCCGGCGCTTCCATAACGCCGCTTGCAACCATGGTGGATTTTTTTACCGTGGTTTTTGCAATTGATGTTGCTGGACGGGAACGTAAGTAGTACGTGGTCTTAATTCC
>JANPNP010000216.1:0-7381 GCA_031427535.1 Bdellovibrionales bacterium
TAAAGCTAAGCCTAAACCGTGCGCTACAACGTGCTGCACTTCAGATGGATGCTGTGATGACGAGTGAATTTCTATTTGTCCGTCATCTTGCGGGTAGGCAATGGCTACATTACTTTCTAAGTAAAAGTGATCTGCACCCCGAATAACAATTTTATTTTCAAGTTTAAATTCACTAGCGGCAAAAGCTTTTTCTACATTGCCGCGTTCAATTTTATTTATTCCAGCAATGAATGATTCGGCCTGCAACGCGTGTTCAATGGTAAGTATTGCAGGCGCCACTTCGTATACAACGTGAATAAGCTTTTTTGCCTCGGCTGCGCTGTGGGGGTCGGATGCGGCAACAATGGCAATGACTTCACCGGCATAGTTAACTTCAGTAGTTGCAAGTAAGGGTTGATCGCGAAATATCGTACCCCAAATATTTTCAGAAAAATCTTTTCCTAAAAAAATTCCGGCGACTCCAGGATACTTTAATGCTTTTTCCAAATCGATATCAACAATTCTTGCTTTAGCGTGGGGACTAAATAAAAGCTCGATATGCAGTTCATTTTTTAGCTGGGGTCGGTCGTCTACAAATTCGCTACGGCCTGTCACATGTAAGTGTGCTGAATCATGTGGTAGTTGGCTCATAAAACTTTCTCGCGAAAAAATTTTTGTAGTAAATTTTCGGCAAGGACGTGGCGGAAACTACTGGATCCCCTTAGATCGCTGTAGGGGGCAATTTCCGAGTGCAAGTTTTCGACGGCAGTGGTTATGAGTTCAGCGTGATAAGGCTTACCTAAAAGACCTGCTTCTGTTTTTCGTAAACGCAAAGTCGTTGCTGCCACCCCACCAATTGCGATCTGTATGGCTTTAATTTTTGTCTTAGTTTCGTTGTTCCAGCAGAAACGAGCAGCAAAATTGACCGCCGAAATATCCATGTCTTTCCGCTGCGACACCTTATACAAAGCCATAACTTCGTTTTTCTTCGGGATGTCAAAGTGTAGGGCGGTGATAATTTCTTGCGGCTGCAAACCCGTTTTCCTGTAGCTGATAAAAAATTTTTCAAGGGGCATAGAACGTAAGCCCTTTGGTCCGCTTATTTCAACACTGGTGTTCATGATCAACAAGAAAGGCGGGGTGTCGGCTATAGGTGATGCAGTCGCCACATTTCCTACCAGCTTAGCCACATTTTTAATTTGCGGCGAGTCAAATAAATCTAAAAATTTCGAAAACTCGGGTATAGATGATTTAGTGAAATTTCGAAGTTCACTTAAAGTAACCCGAGCGCCAACTGAAATGCGTCCTGGAGCAACTTTTTTCATTTCATAAAGTTCAGGAATTAAATGCAGGCTTAGTAAATTTATCAGCTGCATCTTTCGTTTATTGTGAACTACACCAAGGTCAGTTGCAGCACCGATAATTTGTACAGCTTTATTTTTTTTGAAATACGTAATTGCTTGCTTCATGTCACAGGGGGCAAATAAATGAAAGCTTTCTGTCTGGATCAAAATCGGTATTTTTAAATGTTTAAGAAGGTCTTGCTGTTGGGTCCGTGTGGAAAATCGAGTATTAACAGTTTCACAATCTTTAAGTTGAATACGAGTTCCAGCATCAATAATTGGTTGGTATCCAGTACAGCGACAAAGATTGCCTGTAAGTTGGTTTTTAACTTCTTGGCTAGTTAGCGTAACCTGCATTGCTTTATCGTGCAGTTTCTTTTCGACCAATCCTGTAAGGGCTACTACAAAACCTGGTGTGCAAAATCCGCACTGGCTGCCGTGACACTGAAGCATAGCTTTTTGCACGGCTGATAATTCGAACTTATTTTCAGGATTGCTAAATTTATCTTTAGTTTCAGCTGCCCCTGCTAGGGCCTCGACGGTTACAAGCATCGATCCGTCCATTTGCGACACTGTGGTGATACAAGAGTTAATGGGTTGAAATAGATCCTTGTTTTCGCCAGACGTTAACGGAAACAGTCGAAGCACGCTACAGGCGCCGCAGTCGCCTTCGGCACAAACTATTTTAGTGCCAGGCAGATTTTTTATTTTGCGCAGGTATTCTGATAACATAAGTCCGGCAGTTGCACCTTCAACGTGTTGGCGTTCACCGTTAAGGTAAAATAAAATAAAGTTTCTGTTTTTCACGTCTATGCAAGTATTCGACAAAAAAGGCTTGATCTAAAGCTAATTCTTTTGCAACGTAGACCGTCATGAGTACAGAGTTTATGAAACGAGCCATCGCGCTTTCCAGTACGAACATTGAAACCGGGGGCGGTCCCTTCGGTGCAGTCATTGTTAAAAATGGAAAGATTATTGGTGAAGGTTGGAACAAAGTGACTACCACAAATGATCCAACAGCACACGCCGAAGTAGAAGCCATTCGTGAAGCGTGTAAGAATTTGAATACCTACGATTTGGCGGGCGCTGAAATTTACACCAGTTGTGAACCTTGTCCTATGTGCTTAGCAGCCATTTATTGGGCGCGACTTTCGAAAATTTATTTTGCCAATACAAAAAAAGATGCAGCTGCGATTGAATTTGACGACGATTTTATTTACACAGAAATTTCTAAACCGCACGCCCAGCGAAAAATCAGTATGGTGCAGTTGATGCATGCCGAGGCGCTTGAAGTTTTCAAGACCTGGAAAATGTCAGATAAGAAAGTACCGTATTAATCATTAAGTTGTCGTCGTCGATGATGTGTATAAGGGTTTGTAATCCGGTGACGGATGTATTCGCGTGGGCATTTGACTTGGCATTGATTCAATTTTAGCTTCTAATGCCGCCATTTTCTGCCACGTTAAATCCCATGATATGTCAGCCAAAAAGCTATCAACTTTAACTTGCCATTTAATATTTTTGCGATCTTTCAATGCGCAATCAAGGCCACTTACAAATTCAGTTGCAGTGTGGGCAATGCGAACCAATTGTCCTTCACCGTACGGAAACATCACATCTTCAAGTGCAGTTGATACAACAGGTAGGCCAGCCGCTAAAAATTCTGGAGTGTGAGTTGGACTAATAAAACGTGTTCTTTCAGTTAATGCAAAAGGCATCATTGCTGCGTCCCAGCCGGCAAGATACTGCGGCAGTTCGCGGTAATTTTTTTGTCCCAAATAATGAATATTTCCTGCTTGCGGCAATAAGGATGGCTCTGTATCAACAATCGGTCCAATTAATATAAATTGATAATCGGGACGTAGTGTCGAAATCTCAGCTAACAAGTTAAAATTAATGCGGTCGTTTAGTACTCCGTAAAAACCTATTCGTGGGCTTGCAATGTGTTCTTGGTCAATAGCATCCGTTGTTTTTAGGCGGGCCTTGCCAAAATGGATTTTGTCGATACTACTTGGAAAGGCAAAGATGTTAGGATGGCGAAAACGTTTTGCTTTGTATAAAGAATGCCCTACCGTAAATACTAAGTTTGCACTTTCAAACAATTCGTTTTCAAGATCCTGAAGTGCCAAGGGATTATTTTTAGACTGAGAAACATTTTCGACAATATCGTAAATAATATGCTTCGGTTTCAAATGACGAGTAAATGATAAGTAGCATGGGCTGTCGTACCAAGCTGTGTAGTTTTGTATATTTCGCGCTAATAACAATTCATCAACAAGAATTGTTAGCACCATATCTTGATCCTGTTTTCTAGATACGAAGGCTTGCGGTAAATAAGGCGTAATTACAAATACACCTTCTTCGCTTTGATGGGTGTGAATTTTCGGGAAAGAGACGTCCTCGAACATCGGCTCTTCGAAAAAGAAAATGCGTCGGTGTTTTGCAAAGCGGGTCATTAGATGCTGTGGTCGCTGAAATATAAAATTCCAGCGTGTGTTAGAAAAAACCAATAAATCATTCATATTTGTCATAAGGCCCCCCATTAAGCAGAACAGTTAAACGGATAGGACTTGCTAGAACCATACCATTAGCGATTGCTGCGACAGCGCTTTTATTTGAGAGGACGTCGAAAAGCTCCAGTATGCCACTTCCCGAGCAAATAGTGGGTGGCAAAATTCCACGACAGGCTTAATTTAACCTATGATTCTGCCAGGCCTTGCCACATCGGAAAAGAGTCTTCGGAAGAATTATTGACGACAAAATCTAGTGCAAAACCGCCGACACGAATCATAGATTCTAAGTTTTGCAGACGATATTTTTCTACTTCAATTTCTGTTTTATTTTTTGCTTGTTGTAATACGTCGCACTTGTGTTGTGCATTTTTTATCAGAACCTGTTCGCGACCTTTTAAGATTTCTTGAATAATTTTAAATACATCGGGATTGGCCGAATATGTTTTCGTTCGGCCGTTTGATTCTTCACAGTCGATTAATTTTAATTTCAAAAGCTCGGCTAATGCAGGACTAACTAAGGCTTTTGACACGCCAATTAACCGAGTCAAATCAGCTCCGCTAAGTGCATTTTTCGAAAGGTAAATGTAGGTCCACAGTTGACCGTGTATGCGCCTGAAACCCCAATAACGGATAAAATCGCCAACAGCTTCGGCCATTTGATTTACTGGGCTTGCGTTGGGTTTAGCGCCTTTACTTATTTTTGAATTTTGAGACATAGTGCGAATCTCCTTGCTGGAATCAATAGTTCACAATAGTATGAACTATTGAAGAGGTCAATAATGCAAATTCAAAGTGAAACTCTTTCAGTATATTTCGACGGGCTGTGTCCCCCCTATGCTCTCGAGAGATCGAGCAGTACCGGAAAGCAGTCGGTAGCGATAACATATCCTTTGTGGATATAACTGCCGACGGTTTTGAAGCAAGCCAAAATGGCCTTGATCCGCTGCAGGTTCACAAAGTAATGCATGTTAAAACTTGCGCTGGCGAAATACGAACCAGAGTCGATGCATTTGTTGCAATTTGGGAAACGCTTCCTGCCTGGAACTGGCTTGCGCGGGTAGCGACAAATACGGTGCTACGGCCTTTTTTAAATGCCGGCTACAATGTGTTTGCGAAGGTGCGACCTTTCTTACCACGAAAAACTAAAGGCTGCGACGAAAGCCCTTACTGCGAAATACCGAGGAAAAAATGACAACGTATCCACTAGAATTTAATTCAGAAACAACTTCCGCTGCCGGAATTCAAGCTAATTGGAAAACCAAATCTAGCGACCGCGAATCGCCGATGGCAATCCCACCCGAGTTTAACGGACCTGGTGGGGGATTTAGCCCTGAAGACCTGTTTAATCAGGCGTTGGCAAATTGTTTTGTTGCTACATTTAAGGTGTATGCTGAAAATTCAAAATTAACATTTGAAGATCTAATAGTGAATGCACGGCTCATAGTTGATCATGACGAATCGAAACGCCCTGTGATGAAAGAATTTTACTTGCACGCGAAAATTAAATCGCCGAGCAATTCTGACAAAGCTATGCTACTGGCAAAAAAAGCTTCACAGTCAGGCTTGATCTTGAATTCGGTAAAAACTATTTGCCATTTTAATTTCGAAGTCGTGTAAATGCCAGGGGTAATTTTCCAGATGTCGTTGAAAGCACAGTACTTTTGTTGCTTCTTCATGACCGGAATAATTTGGCTGATTCAACTGGTGCATTACCCAGCGTTCAAATATATTGATGAAAGCAAATTTGAAAAATTTCACTCGTTTCATTCGACCCGGATAACCTACATCGTAGCGCCAGTTATGGCTTTTGAGCTGCTTACTGCGTTTGCGCTGTGTTTTTCAGTTCAGACCATCTACATATGGAATTTTATTTTAGTATTAATACTGTGGGCACTAACCGGCTTTGTTAGTGTGCCACTACATAATTCATTGACCGAAGGTTACGATATTAAAAAAATAAATCAGCTGGTTAAAACGAATTGGTATCGAACGGCCATTTGGACTTTTCGGTCTATGGCCATTCTATATTTTATAACTACTCAGTAATAATTAGTGGAATTTCGATCTTATGATTTTGTTTACCGACGTTGAAATCAATACGGGTGTGCCATTTACCAGCCATGGAAAATTTGGCCTTTTTAATTTTAAATTTATTCTTTTTATAAGGATTTACGGTTACAGGTGAAGTACCATGGTCGTGTTCAGGCATCCACAAATCAACTTTAACGTCACTTACGGTTTCAGAAACAACGATATCGACAACAAATTCTGAATCGCCTTTTGTTTTCATTCCAGTCATGTGGCCGATGTGGGCACATACTTTTGGATCTGTTGTTGAACAAAAATTATCTGTGTGATCATCTTTTGCAAATGCACTGGCCATATATAGAATTATGGCAGTTAGAAATACAGTCTTCATCAGAAGCTCCTTAGTTTTTCGAGGTGTTATTACGTCTGGGTATAGTTAAGGAAGTTTTTTATTACTTGTCACACGTTTTTTACGACGATTCGTCTTTCCTATTATGTCACGGCGAAAGGTATGGCGCAACGCCCACAATTCAGATTTAGGTAAGAAATAAAACAGTATGGGCATTAACAAACGTCGTGGAATTAAGCGACGTAGGTAATAGAATAGCAATGCATCTGGGGTGGCTGGAACCCACAGCGGTGGATTCTCTGTTCGTAAAACCCAAAGAATTTTTTTTGCGACATGCTCTGATGTTGTCCAAGATAGTTTCATCAGTTTTTCAACAAATGGACCCATGTGGCGATAGTAGTCCGAATAGGCGACATTTGACTTTTGATTTTTCGGATTTGATTTTTCACTGTAATAAACATTTTGAAACGACTGCGAATTGATAAAACCGGGTTGAATAAGCGAAACATTAATTCCAAAAGGTTTCACTTCGTACCAAAGGGCTTCGCTGGCCCCTTCAAGAGCATGTTTCGACGCCGAATAACTGGCCATCGTAGGCATTGCTAACATGCCACTAACCGATGAGACATTTATTATTTTGCCGCGCCCTTTTTCCCGCATGGATGGTAATACATCTTTTATTAAACCCATCGGCCCAAAATAATTGGTTTGCATCTGCAGATTTTCGTCTGCTTCTGACATGTGCTCGACAACCGAGCGATACGAAATTCCGGCATTATTAATTAGAATGTCCACATCACCCCAGCATTCACGAATTTCTGCCATACAATTGGCGCGGGATTGCGGATCAATGACATCCAGTTCGACGATTTTAAAATGTTCATTTTCAGTAAAGATTTTTTGAACCGATTGAACCGAAGTTTTGCGTGCCGTGACGACCGTACGATACTCAGGAAGCTTGTGCAGCAATTTCGCAAGCGAAAGTCCAACGCCAGAGCTTGCACCTGTCACTAATACCACAGGTTTGTATCGTACTTTTACCATGTTTGATTCTTTCCCAAAATCTGGTGCGCAGGTTGATCAAGTAGACGAACAACGTTCTAGCTCCTGTGCTACATTTATATTCGAGTTCAATTGTTATCCAGAAGCCAAGATTTTGTCAAAAGCCG
>JANPNP010000217.1:0-8842 GCA_031427535.1 Bdellovibrionales bacterium
ATCTGTGGCGGCGGGTGTCGCGAATCCCCTGGAGGAAGCGACTGGCCGCGGTGGCGAGGCGACAGCCAGGAGCTCTACTACCATTCGCTGGAACTATAAAAAAGAAAAAAAATGGTAACTTCGGTAATCCGCTCGATACACAGTCTATCATTTCCTTAAGAGCTAATAAAAAACATGTAAAGAACACCAGCAATTTTGTGGTTTTTATAACTCCGATTATTAAAGCTTCTGCTAGTTCTGGCGTTGATCAGGTTAAGAAAAAATTTCGACTTAAAGAGTAGACCAAACCTAAGTCTAGCCTACGTTACAGGGCTTTTTAAAAGTCATCACTTAACAGTTCAGATATAATGACTATTTACCGAAAAGAAACCTAGGTAACCCTTATAAATCATTCAGGTAATAAGGGTGCTACCTAAATGTTTTAGGAGAATGTAATGGCTTTGAATCCGAATTGTAACTTGATTGCAATAGTTGGCGGAAAAGGTGGGGTCGGAAAATCCGTTTTTGCAGCCAATTTATCTGCAGCATTCGCTGCCGAACTGCGCCAGCCAATTCTTTTAATCGACTGCGACACTAAAAGTGTTGGCGATCAAAATGTTATAACGGGACTTAAACCACTAAAAACTTTACGCGAATTAGCAAACTCAACTCAGTCTTTGAATCAAACACCGATCCAACAAATTGTGACGCAACATTCAAGCGGGTTTTCTTTTGTCGGCGCTGTCCGTGGGCCTGAGGAAATTCTTTCCGTTCCACCTGATAACTTAACAAAACTTTTAGAATATTTCTCGCGTAGTTTTAAATACATTATTGTAGATATTGGTAACGACATCGGCCCTATGCAAACTGCGGTGCTGCAGGAGGCAACTGCTATTACCATTATTTCAAGCCCTGAAATTTTAGTGGTTCAGCAAACACAGCGCTTAATGAACGAGCTTTTAACCCAAACCTACCCGAAAGAAATGTTTCAACTTGTATTGAATAAATTTTCTAATTCAGGATTACAGCCACAAGTTATTTCGCAACATTTAGGATTGGCCCCATTAGGAATAATACCATCTGATGAAGCAACTGTAATGCAGTCTATTACCGTTTCAAAACCATTCGTAGTTGCAAATCCAAAATCAGCATTGTCTGCAAGTTACTTTGATATAGTTCGAAAACTAAGCGGTGGCATTTTACAAAAACTAAAAACAGTGCAGAAGCCAAAACCACCTGTTTCAGCAACGGCAGATACGCCAGCAGTCACTTCGCAGAATCCAAATGCTTACGATGCTAGAACGTTAACCAAACTGCGCATTCATTCCGAGTTGATTCGTACTATTGATCTAAAAAAGATTCTAGCGGATGTTGGCGACAGTGAAAGTAAAGAGAAAGAATTGCGGGCAAAAACTCAGCGTGACATCGGAACCATCGTTGATAAAGAGGCCCCGGACCTGTCACGTGAAGAACGACAAAAAATAGTTAAAGAAGTTTTAGAGGAAGCCCTTGGTTTAGGACCCCTAGAAGATATGTTAGCTGATCCTGCCGTATCCGAGATTATGGTAAATGGCGCCAATAAAATATTTGTGGAAAAAAATGGTAAAGTGCAATTAAGTGGAATTAAATTTACCTCAAACGATCATTTGCGCCGAATCATCGAACGCATCGTAACACCGCTAGGCCGACAGATAAATAATGCTACACCTTACGTTGATGCCCGATTGAAAGACGGCAGCCGGGTGAATGCAATCATAGAGCCTTTATCGTTAGATGGGCCTGCACTAACAATACGGAAATTTAAAAAAGGTGGAATTAGTCCAGATAAGTATATTGATTTTGGTAGCGCCACAAAGAATATGCTCGAATTTTTACGCATATCCGTCGAATACGGTTACAACATTGTTATCAGCGGTGGTACAGGATCTGGTAAGACATCCCTTCTGAATATGATTTCCCAGTACATTCCGTCGCATGAACGAATTATTACTGTTGAAGATGCTGCCGAATTGCAAATGATGCAGGAACACGTCGTGCGTTTAGAAACACGTCCCGCTTCAATGGAAGGATCCCACGCAGTTACTATTCGTGATCTAATCAAAAATGCGCTGCGAATGCGACCTGACCGAATTGTTGTTGGAGAAACTCGTGATGGTGCAGCCTTAGATATGTTACAAGCAATGAATACAGGTCATGACGGTTCGATGACAACAACGCATGCGAATTCCCCGCGGGAATGTATTGCGCGTTTAGAAACCCTGGTGATGATGTCAGGCCTAGATTTACCCATTCGCGCCATCCGCGAACAAATTGCCGGCGCTGTGGATCTAATTGTGCAGATTGTGCGTATGTCTGACGGCAGTCGAAAAATTGTAAGCATCACTGAAGTTGTTGGTATGCAAGGTGACATTATTACCTTAGCCGAAGTTTTCAGATACAAAGAAACTGGTTTTGATAAAAATCGAAAAATCTTAGGTCAATTCCAAGCGACTGGAACTGTTCCTTCGTTTGCTCAAGAAATTAAAGATAAGGGTGGGCACATTCCGATGGAAATATTTTCCAACGAAATCCCAAAAACTGCTTCTACCAATCCAAGCAACCCAGCATCAGCCAACAATCCCACTGCTGTAAAGAAAGTAGGATAAGTTGGATATATCTGTTTTTACCAAAATATTTAAGTACGAGTGGCTAACCCTACCACTTTTTGGAATTATGATATTTTTTGTTGTCTATTTCTGGGCAGACAAAGTTCTTGTAAAACTATATGCAAAAAGCACAAGCAAGCGTTCGAATGTACTGATGTACATGAAATTATTAGGAATGCCAGTGGACGAAAAAAAAATAACTCGCATGCTTTTGCTTTCAAGCGTTGGCTTCGGATTTTTATTTTTCATCCTAGCTTGGCCTAACATTCCGGTTGGACTTTTCTTAGGAGTTTCGGCAGGTATTGCTGGGTTTCAATTGCCACCACTAATTTTTAAAAGCTTGTACGAAAAACGATGTTCACAGTTCGTCGATCAAATGGTTGATGCATTAACGATAATGGCTAACGGAATTAAATCTGGAACCAATCCGCAGCAGTCGATGCAACGGGTGGTAGAAATTATGGGTAACCCCATCAGCAGCGAATTTGGCCAGGTTATTACCCAAACTCAATTTGGACAAAGCTTCGAAGAAGCACTGTCCGATTTAGCCACGCGTATTCCCCGACCTGATGTGCAAATGTTCGTAACGGCCGTAAATATTTTAAAAGAAACTGGCGGCAATATGGCCGAAACTTTCCAGACCATAGTCAGTACAATTCGTGAACGCCAAAAACTAGAAAAGAAAATCTCTGCAATGACTGCCCAGGGCGTTATGCAAGGAATTATCGTAACTTCCATTCCCTTCATCTTAGGTGCCGTTTTCTATGCGGTAGATCCAAAATTCATCCAGCCTATGTTCGACACAACCCTAGGTCTAGTCCTACTGGTCGTCATGCTAACTTTACAAGTTATCGGTGGAATGATGATCAAAAAAATTGTTACAATAAAGGTGTAAATGGAGAAACACTTTATGATCAGATTGCCTGCCGTAATCCTACTGGTATCATTCCTATTTTTGAATAACGCATACAGTTTGGTTGATATGAATAACGCAAGTTATTCAAATACATGGATCGATTTGGAAGTGCCGGGCAACGGCTACGAAATGAAGGTCATACGCGCATACAAAAGCCGTACAATCTTCAACGGAATTTTCGGCTTTGGCTGGTGTTCTGAATTTGAAACCAAGCTAGAACCAACATCAGAAGGAAACATTAAAATTTCCGAATGCGGCGATGGACAAGAAATTGTCTTTTCTGCAAAAGAGATTACAAAAAAAGATATCGATGCGACCATTTCCGCAGTTATAACAAAGATGAAAGCCGATCCAAAAGTTAAAGCATCGTCCCCGGACTACTGGAAAAAAATCGCAGACCAAATGAGCTATGAAGATGAATTTAGGGCTAAACTTGCAAAAACCTATTCCGTGGCCGTACCTATAAAAGAAGGCACTAAGTTTTCTGCTAACGGCAAAGAAGTAGAAAATGTTATTTTTAACAAAACGTATTACACAAGAAATCTTCCAGATGGAAGTTATCAGCGTTTCGATTTACAAGGTCGTTTAATTAGCATGTACGACAAAAACAATAATTTTTTAAAATTTGAATACGACAAGGACCTACTAAAAGAAGTTGAAGACAATAATTCGCGAAAATTGGCTTTTAAATACTTCCCGAACAAAAAAGTAAAAACAATTACAGGTCCCAATGGCCTAGTGACAGAGTACAAATACAGCGCTCAGGAAGATTTGATTTGGAACAAAAATGCGTGGGCCAAAACAGATAAGCACATTTACAAATACGAATATAATGAATTTCACAACTTAACGAAGGCGATGTGGCCCGATGATACATCGGTAGTGGTCCGCTACGATAACGTAAAGGATTGGGTTGTTTCGTTTACAGACCGCGATAAGTGCGGAGAAAATTACAAATACGAATTTTCGCCTACAGATCCAGAGTTTCATTACTGGTCAAGTGTTACAAAAACATGTGGTAAAGAAGTGGTCGCTAATAATAGATACGAATTTTGGCATAAAAAAATTGATAGTGGCCAGGTTGTTCTTTCGCGCGTGCTAACAAATGTTAGTGGCAGCACAACAGATATTACGTATCACGATATTTTTGGAAAACCCGTTGTAATTAAAAAGAACAATGATCGTATGAATTTTGAATATTTTTCCGACGGCTTAGTTAAATCTAAACAGGCAGGAAATGCCAAATTAGAATTTTCACATGATCCCCAGACAAAAAAAGTTTCCGCAGTTAAAGCCATTGTAACCAATGAAAAAGGCAAAGTAGTTTCGACTCGTCAAACTACTTTTAAATACGACGCCAAAGGAAATCTGTCCTACGCTGAAAATAACGATGGTCAAAAGGTCACAATCACTTACGATGCTAAAGGTAGAATTTCATCTATTACGGATCAGGCTAAAAAAATTGTTAAAATCGATTACGAAGACCGCTTCGGAAAACCATCTGTTGTTACCCGTCCCGGCCTTGGAACGATTAAAGTTTCGTACAAACCTAACGGTGATATTGCAAAAGTAGATAGCGCCGAAGGCCCTACAGTTGCATCGCAGGTTGCCAGCACATTTAATAATCTGCTAGACGTTATTTCACCTGCGACACAAGAATTATATTTATAAGGGGCTGATGATGAAAATGTTGATTATATTCCTTACTACTGTTTTTTCCCTGGCTGCATCAGCTGACTGTGCTGTGGATCCGAATTGCGCAATGAAGGCAGGTGGTGCTGGATTTTCCTCACAGGGTCCAGGGTGCGCAGACTGTCTAAAATTTCTGAATAAGAAGCGATTGCCTCAGGCTGGGTCAGGCGCATTCGATAACACGAATGTTCCCGTTCCACAGAACGACGATGACTCAACGGGCACGGATAAATAATTAATCCGAACTTAGTAATTTTGCTTCAAAAAAAGTCTCACTACGAGACTCTTTTTTTTTGTGATCTTTTTTCGCGCTCTAGCTGTCAAAAGAATCAACACTCGGCGGGCTGTATACATACCTAACATCTTGAAATTACACGTCTTTATTAAACCAAAAAATCCACGAAATTGGCACTGCTCTAGCAATAGATCTTATACAGAGATCACTTGTAGAATTATATGCCAGTGAATAAAGGAGACCCAATGAAGTCATACGTAGCAATCGCAGTAGTTATCGCATTAACAAGTTTGTCATCGACAAGCTTTGCAGCAAAGGCACCAGCATTTTGCATGAAACGATACATGTCATCATTATCGCTTCACGCAAAAGCATCTACAAATTTTTATAAACAAGTTGGAACGCCTTCACCGCGTTATACGGGATCAGCTTCAGATGCGCCTGTGAATCGTCGTCGCTAGTAGCTGTTATCGGCTGCGTTTTTTTCGAAGCGTAAATCGATTTTGTTTTCCATTTTATCAGAAATAGCAGCCTTGCTTGTTAGCAGGGCTTTTTTTATGGCCTTAACTCCGCCAGCTGCAGCGTCTTGCATGAAGAATGCAATTTCCGAATTCACTAAAAAGTTTTGTATACGGGATTCGTAGGTTACACCATCAGTTTTCACTTGTGAAAACATCAATAACAAACATGCGAAAACAAAACATCT
Organism: Bdellovibrionales bacterium; assembly: GCA_031427535.1. Classification (GTDB taxonomy): domain Bacteria; phylum Bdellovibrionota; class Bdellovibrionia; order Bdellovibrionales; family Bdellovibrionaceae; genus Pseudobdellovibrio. Next base: position 6,174 of record JANPNP010000217.1, read on the forward strand.
TAGTACAAATTTTAACTCATCCATTTTGAACCTCTTGGTAGTGTTGAGAAAGCCGACCCATCGAAGCCAGTAGCTGCGCCTTTGTGAATGGCTTAACAATGTATTCCATTGCTCCTAGTGCTTTTGCTTTGTCTATTATTGTTTGATCTTCTATTGAGGAAACTACTAAGAAACGGGTATTAGGTGATAAAGGATGAGATTCTTTTAAAATATCTAATCCGTTCTTCATCGGCAAAACCAAATCTAAAATCACAATGTCTGGCCGATGCAATTTAATCATCTCTAAGGCCTTTAGGCCGTCGGCAGCTTCGCCAATAATGTCGTAATTTTGGTTGGCCAAGCTCATTCTATAAATTTCACGGATGAACACAGCATCTTCAACGATCAAGCACTTTAACTTCATAATCTTTATTTTATATGAGATTTGCTGAACCAGAAAAGAATTATAACTAAAGCTAGCCAAAGATAAGGTCTAGTCTAATGGACGAATTGGTAAAAAGAAGTGAAAATAAACTATGAAAATCAACACGCATGTTCAGCAATACATTCATCAAATAATTGCTCTTTTTCTTGTAGGGTTTATAACCACCACAGCCTCTGGCGACCCGCTTCCAGCAAAGAAAAAAAATCCATTCCCAGTTCAGTATGTCAGCGTCGAAGATCAAAAAATAAATATTAATACCATTACGTTGGCGCCGGTATATGACAACGTAAATAAAATATATTCCGAACCCATACAAAAGTTACTAATTGAACTTTTACAAAGTGATAAGGTCTGGGGCTATGCCCCTTTTCCGGATATAAATCAGAAAATATTTGTCGAGACCTATGAAACCAATTCCAGCGACGTATTAAATGTACTAAATAAAACGGCTGCACAGGGCCTGTTAACGGCGCTTGTAACCAAAGGACCAAATGGCCTAACTGCGAAGCTACGGCTGTACACTGCAGATCAAGGACTAATTTTACTTGAAGAAACTTTTCAGGATAGCAAAGTATTTGAAATTCCTAAACTACGCGATGAATTCGTAAAACTTTATCAGAATCTAAAAAACAAACTTCCCTACCGTGGATCTGTTTTAAGTCGTAAAGGACTTGATGTAACTATTAATGCTGGCGAAAAAAATGGGCTTCGGGTCGGACAAGAACTATCACTAGCCCAGATCATTAAAATTAATCGTCATCCAAAGTTGAAGTATCTGGTTAGTACCGAAAAAGAAATTATTGGTAAAATTCAAATTAAAAAAGTAGAGCCTTACTTAAGCTTTGCGCAAATTATTTTTGAAAAAGAGTCTGGCGTGGTCAATGTTGGAGCCAAGCTAGTTCCAACTGATTATGTAGCTTACCCACTTCCAATAATTAATGCGAATGGTGAAGTCATAGATGATAAAATGGGAACACCACTTCAAACACCAGATGCTAATTCACCGAACGGCGAATGGGCACCGAAAGAGCCACCGCAATATGGTAAAGTTATTTTACAAGGCGGCGTTGGCCAGTTCGTTGAATCAACGCGACTGCGATCTGGAACAAGCATCGAAGCATCTCAAAGCCTTGCACCAACTTTTTTTATGGGCGGTGAATTTTGGTTTACACCAAACTGGTTCGTCGACTTCAATTTGATGCAGTCATTTTTTCGAACAGAAAACGGTCTAGCTGGTTCAAATCCAAGCACCCTAGGTTATACGCATTCGCGGTATAGCGGGGCCGTAGGATATTACTTTTTACTAAAGGATGATTTCTGGGGACCGAAAGTCAGCACGCAGTTCGGATTTGTCTCTTATAAGACTGATGTTAACGATACAACTCCGACAGCTTTCACCAGCACATCGAACGGTGGCATGATGCTAAAAGTAACCGGATCATTTCCGCTAGAACCAGACTTTCCAATCGAACTAGGCGCCGCCTTTAATTATTTCATAAGCCCAGTCTATTCCGAATCGCCCGTCACTTCAGGCTCAGCCAGCAGTCGCATCAACTCATTCGGAATTTACCTAAGCTACCAAAGCACGCCATCCCTAAGATACCGCTTCGACCTAACCTTCGATCAAACTCAAGCTGATTTCTCGGGCACCGGATCCCGCACAAATCCCGCACGCTCCAACACCCTACGCCTAAACACCCAACTACTAGGAATCGAATACCTATTCTAACAAAAAGGTACCTGCTCACTTTCCGTAATGCAGTGCATTAGTTATTCGACCGTCTTACAGTAAAACAGATTATCAATTTGATTCATCCGTATGAAGTTTAATTAATACCTATTTAATATTTTACTTAAAGACCACTGCTAACCTAAAGATAACAACTAACAAAGGAAGTTTTATGAAAATGAATTTAGTAACAGTTTTATTGGTGACGACTTTTAGCCTAGCTATGTCTAGTGCAAATGCTAATTCGGAAATGAAAGCTGACCGCGAAGCCGTTAATGCCGCTTGCTCACAGGAAGCAGTCACAGCAGGTTGTGGATCTGCAACGGTTGGCAAAGGTCTATTGAAATGTTTGCACGCCTACAAGAAAGCTAACAAAGGTTTTCAATTCAGTGATAACTGCAAGGCCTCGATGAAAACCCTTAAGGCGGATCGCAAGGAAAAAAAAGCGGCTAAATAATCCTAATAAGGTACCTGCTCACTTTCTGTAAAGCGGCGCGTAAAATAACTTCGAATTGC
>JANPNP010000218.1:0-10752 GCA_031427535.1 Bdellovibrionales bacterium
ATGATCCGACCCATGTTATCCAAGATTTTTGAACCTTTCATTCCAACGACAACCTGTGGAATTACTAAAACAGAGGGATCTTCAGGCGAGAATGAAAATGATGCAAAGAGAACCGGCCCTGTGCCAATTCCATGGACTGAGTTAGTTATTGCAAAACTTTCGAGCTGTTTCTGCCACCAGTTACGAGCATCGGTAAAGCGGTGTGGGCCGCTGACAGTGGTAGTTGCATAAACTCCCCAACCAACTAAACCCTCACCGCCGCGAACCCAGGCCAAGGGATTGGAATCAGGTAGTAGTTCTAAGAGTGGTAAGTGCTCGCCAAGATGGGTTGTGGTTACGGAAGTTAGAGAGGGCATAAGAAATATATTTAGCTTCTTCTTGCATGTATGAATCGCCACACAACAGGAAGTGCTGTTCCAGCTATTGTAATCTTTAGTACTTCACCGATAATAAATGGGGTGAACCCTGCGTTAATTGTCCAGGCCCAATCTTTTCCAGTGAAGTAATGCAACCATATAAGACCAAAGGAAAAAATAATTACACTTCCAGATAACATTGATGGAAGCGCCGTTAAGAATCTCTGATCCATGCGACGGTTTGCTAGTAAACCTAAAATATATGTAGCAACTAACATTCCAATTAAATAGCCGCCAGTTGCACCGGTAATCTTCTCAACTCCAAAACTCCCTCCCGCAAATACCGGGGCACCAGCAATTCCAGCCAGTAAGTACAGTGCAAAAGTTGTTAGACCCAACCCTGCACCGTATGTGGTTCCTATTAAAAGCACTCCAAGGGTCTGTCCAGTCACCGGTACTGGCAGAAAAGTATTGTACACTTATTACAGCTTTCAGAAGAAAAGCCAGCTAAACCAAGGTGGAACAAAAAAAGCCCAGCTTTTTCCGAGGACACGCATGCGGCCATTGAAAATTTTTGGGATGATTTTGATTTATCAATAATTGATACACCAGAGTATTTCATTGAATGCGAAAAGTTAACAACGCTTTTCTTAAACCTAGTTCAGGAAATTTATAAAAATGATAATGAACGTAAGCTGCAAACCGGCGAGATCACAATAAACGATCTGGAACTTTTTTCGGTTGAACTGGTGCGCCGTCATCCCGAAGCTGTAGTCGACTTTTCAAACAAGTTTGATTACTACATGATTGATGAATATCAAGATACGTCACCTTTACAAGTTGAAATTTTAGATACCATTATTGGAAATAAGCCGCATTTTATCGTGGGCGATCCGCAACAAAGTATATATTTGTTTCGCGGGGCCAGATCGGAAGTTTTTCTAATCAAGCAGCGGCTTGCTGCAGCTAATGAAGGAACTTTAAGTTTAAAGTTCTTAGATACCAATTATCGTAGTCAGCCCAGTGTGATGAACTTCATAAACGATTATTTCCAGCACATGAGTAGCCAATTCGAGCCCATGAAAACAAACCCAAATAAGCAGTTTGCTAAAGCACCCGTTAACTTTATTCAGGCAGAAAATGAAGCTGTAGGCGTGCTACAGCATATTACTCAACTGCTGCAAAGTGGAATCAGCGCCAAAGACATCTGCGTGCTTTCGCGTAGAAATCAAAACCTGGTAAAAGTTGCCGCTTTAGCGCAAAAAGTACATGTGCCGGTGCAGTTGCAAATTTCTTCTGGCTTTGATCAGAAGCGTGAGGTTCTGGACCTGATAAGTATGCTTAAATTTTTAGTCAATCCCCATGATAATGAAAACTTAATTCTTTTACTTCGTAGTCCTTGGGCCTATGTCAGCGATACCGAAATTGCTACAGCGGCAAAGTTAGATCGATCACTTTGGTTTGCTCTTGTGCAGCAATCGCAAAGTCAAAGTTCAAACCAACAGCTAGGTAAAACAGTCCAGCACCTAGCTAACTTTTTTGCAAACTATCAAAAGTTAGGGGTTAGTGAAGCTTTCGTTGAATTTATTAAAGCGACAAGCTTCTTAGATTATTCACAAGCCTACGATAGCTCTGGAAAAAGAGAAGCCAATTATTGGAAATTTTTTGCTCATCTGAAAAATGCCGAACGTGGCGAAGGTTTTTCCTTGGCAAAATATTTAAGCGAAAATTTTCAATTTTTTCAAAGCGATTTAGGATCTTCGCAGTCCGAGGCCATACCCGTGGTTCAACCTGACCGCGTTAGCCTTATGACAATCCACGCATCGAAGGGTCTTGAATTTGCCCATGTCATTGTCGTTGGATTTTCCGAGCAGCCGATGTTAACTTTGTATCAGCCTTTAAGCATAAACCTAGACGAATGTAAAATCAGCTTGGCACCTTATATTGTTTCTGAATCTAAAAATGCAGTCAGCCGCTGGGGGCAGCAGCTCAGACAAGAATTTAATAAAAAAGAAACGGACGAGCACGAACGGCTTTTGTACGTCGCGCTAACTCGTGCCCAGGAGGGCCTAGCATTAGTCGCAGAAACCAAATCACGGCAAGTTTCAACATCGTGGCAAAAGAAGTCTTTTTGGCCCGAAGCCGGCACCCATGAACATGAACACTATGATTTAATTTCAAGCGTAGCTGACGCCGAAGTCACAAAGTGGACGCCTCAAAAAAATCAAGTTGTGGTAGCAAAAGAAAAACTTGTATTTAAAAATGCGCAGGAACTTTCAACAAGCGTAACGGATTCGCTACAAACACCACCGGCCGATGCGTTTGCTAAGGTCGACTACGATCAGAAAATAAATGATATTCTGAAAGCAAAAAAGGGGACTGATTTGCACCGATTATTTGAATCGCTGCAAATATTTACTAAAAACAGCGAGATGTTCGACCGGCTGCAGAAAAATTTGTCTGCCGAGCAAAAAAAATCTATTCAGTATTTACTGCAAGTGACAGATTACCCATTACATCAACTTATCAAGCAGGGGCATGTGGAATGGGGATTTGGCTTAAACACTGCGAAGGGTTTGTTGCAAGGGCAAATCGATCTTTGGGGAATTCATGACCAACAAATTTATATATTAGATTACAAAACCGGAAGCTCCCAGTATTCTGAAAAAGCATACCAGCAGCTTTTATTCTATGCGCACTGTTTGTATAAAATGAATAAACTTGATTTCAATATGAAATTAACCTTTATTGTGACATATCCGCTAGAGCAGAAAACATTAAGTAAATCCTATGAAAACTACGCAGAACTTTTGAAACAGACGACGCCAGCGGTAGCCGCTTTATTTGAATAAAAAAGGCCTTCGGTATTACCGAAGGCCAAAGTAAATTAAAGAAGTCCTAAAAAAACTAATCATTCGTTGAATCTGGATCAACAATTCTTGAGTACGTGCTTAAATTTCCTAAAACTTGCAGAAGTTGATTCTGACTAGCGTCCAGCTTGCGTCCATTCATAAGAATTCCGGCGATTTGGGCTCCAGAAATTTTATCCTGCTGGCCATCTTTATCCTTGTCACCTTGAACTTCAATTTCGATCCCAGCTGTAAAATCGATGATAAAAGCTTGACCTAGTGCAAGCAGGTGAATGGGCTCTAGCTTTCGGTTTCCGGCACTTAATTCGCGTAACTTTCGAACGGCGCTTTGTACAGTTCCATCAAGTTTTGAAGCTTCAGCTGTTTTTAGAATTTGCAAGACTTGCTGAACAATATCAATCTGTCCAATTAGCATCTCGCGCAACCATTCGACCTGATTTTTAAAATTAACAGGTGCATCGGCGGCATCGGCAGCTACTAGCATGATAACTTCTTTACTATTAATCTCACGCATTTTTGCAACTATTTTAGCTGCTACTAAATCGGCTGCAGCCTTCTGTTTAGCAACCTCAGGAAGTTCAGCGATATAAGTCATTGCCGGTTTTTTCATTTCGACTTCACAAACTTTTTGATCCTTTAATTTTCCATCTGCATTTGCAGCACATGCATTGGCCTGCGCTTGGGCGATATGTTTGTTAAGTGCATCTTGATAAATCAAATCTGCCGCATAAACTTCTTTCATTAGGAAAAATAAAGCTTCTTTGTTAGCAAACATAGTTTCAATTTTAGCAGCTTCCTGAACCAGCACTGAGCTTGCGACTGCATTTTGCGCCGCAAACATCACGCGGGAATCTGATTTTTCGCGAGTTTGGCCAAGTTTTGCAACACTGTAGCGATCATCCGGCGCTAACTTTACGTTCGAAGTACTTACTTTGAAAGATTCCGCAAATGCATCGAAACCTCTGCGCTTCGATTCCGCCAAACTGATAACCGATGCGATAGCTGTTTGGTCTGCTAGCATCTGATTCACAGTTGCTTTTTGTTCTACTTGAATTAGCGCCGAGTTTGGTGCAAAAAATCCAACAGCTAAGTTGTCAGTCATTATTTGCAGCATGGTATTTATAGTTAGTGACTTAGCAGGATCGCTAACGTCCAAATAGACCTGTTCGAAATCAAGATAAGAAATTGTACTGATACGACTATCATCCATAGTTCGAGGGGCCGAAGATTGCATCAAAAACTGAATTGCAAAATATTTGTCAAATCCAATACCAAACGTATCTGACTTATCACGGTCACTTGCGCGGTCGTAGATTGAACGAGCTTCTAAAACTTTATAGTCTTTGCAAAGATAAATTCCTTCGGCATTGGCTTTGCATTTTGATTTTTCGGTTTCTGTAATATTTTTCACGTTATATTGAAAAGGCTGAACCATGATTCTGTTTTTAACATCACTTGCACTTACACCTTGCGCGTCGGGTGTACGAATCAATTCATGAAAAAACTGATATCCTAGTTGTGCCGCGCGAACCTGATCATTAACAATGGTCTGTGCTTCGGCAGCGGGGCGACCCGTGCCATTGAAATCAGACGTAAATGCAGCGTCTAAGTATCCGCGAATTGATTGAAATAAACTAATATTTCGATTGATGAGTTCCAACTTTTGCGTCCAACCAAAAACAATTTTGTCATGAACAAAATTGTTTTTCATATAGCCACGGTTGTAATCCGCAATTTTATTTTGTACAATCTCGACAGCGCTGCCGCCGACATCAAACTGGGCACACATGGCATCAGTCGCAATGCCGCCATCGCTGCACTGTGCGTAATGTTTTATTTGGCCCTTGTTATTCAAGGTGTCCTTCGTTAGATGCACTAAACTGTTTAAACTCAATTGTCTTGCTAATGAAGGTATGTCAGTCATTGTTCCATCTGCCGTTTCGATTTGGCCCGTATAAGCTGCACGCAGAGCATGAGCATCGTACGGCCCAGGCCCAGCATAATGCTGATCTATGTCCGCAATGTAATCCATAATTGACGAATAATTTCGGCCCGTTTCTTTAGCTCCGGGAAACTCAAAGTTTTTTCTATCTGTAGAAGCCGTGAAATTGTGTAACAAGCCAAACGCGTGACCTAATTCATGAGATAGTGTTGTCATGACGTTGTTTTTGAAATTCAACATCAAATTTTTGTGTGGATCTTTATCCATTATTAAGGCTTCGTCATTTGCATCATTACGTGAATATTTAAAACAGCCGGGGCGATTTTTATTATTTTTATCAAAGCGAACAGCCATGGCTAACTGCTCAGATCGTTTTTGTAAAATGGCTTTCGATGATTCATCAATGCCGGCAAATTGCATAAATGCATTGTTTACAGCTAATTCGAATTCATGGTTATTTTGCAACAAACTTTTGTTCATGGATAATTCAGTAATTTTTTTCAGAAATGTTCTTTGGTTAACTTCGAATTTAACCTTTTCACCTTTAACGTTATCTTTAAAAAACTGCTTGGTCACTTTTTTAAGTAACTCTGGCGATGACGTTTTCATTTTACGACTGGCTGTAATAGAATTCATCGCTACCGAATCAAATTTCAGCGCGCGGATAGCCTTGTTTAAGTTAAAAGAAACTTTTTGCGCTTTTGATTTTATTTTATTTACACCAGCCGCGTCAGTCTTACCCCCGACCGTTGCTGCAGCTTCGGCAGCAGCTGCAACCTCGTCTTTAGAAACAATCAATTTATCTTGCTCTTGAGCTTGTTGGATAAATTTTTGGCGTTCTTCTTCTAATGCAAGCTCATAACGGCGGCCTACAGTTGTTGCAGCAAGTAGTCGTTGTGTTTGATCAAACGTATTTCCTGTGTAAACAATAACATTTGCAGATTCAATTGTACCTGAACGCGGATTTGGTGCTGGTTGAGCCACTCCTAATAGTCCGTTTTGCGCAGGCAATTCTTGAAGCCAAATGTAATTTCGGTCTAAATCACCTAAATGACCAATGGGTTCATTGCCTGTACCGTCATCAACTACTAAATCAACATAATCTGTTTTACGTTGTAATTTTGTGTTGCGAAATGCATATCGCAGTGTCGAATTCCATTCTTCAACGACTTGCTTCGTAGCTTCGATCAAAAGTTCGCGGCGCTCTGGACTGGTCGCCGCTGTATTAAGTCCACCTAAATAATACTTAATTTTTTTACCATCTCGAAAGTCGTGAACTAACGGCATGTATTTTTCACTGCCATCGCGGTTAGTAAGTTTACCATTTTCCGCAACTTTATCTGCCAATGTAAATACGCCAAAATTAAATGCTTCTTGTGCCATTGGAGAAATATTCAAAGCAAACTGAACATCAGACTCCTTTTTAGTGTGCTTTCTAAATGATATACGTTCGACCAGATTATAATTAAACTGATACATACCTTTCCAGTAAGCTGAATTCACATCACTCATAGCGATGCAGTCCGGGCGGTCAATCATCGTGTAAGAGCCGCTAAGTGAAAAATTTAAAATGCCATCTTTGGCTAAGCGCATATCCGTATCACTAACACGTTGAGATGTGTTTTCTTTAAAGCATGAACCATCAGCGTAATAGGCCAACGGAGACGACGCATTTGGAATCGTATTCTGTGTCCAATCAATAATGGCGTACTCTGCTTTTTCCTTGGTCGTCACTTCGGAAACAGGAATAGTTAAAGTAGCGCCGTTAGCAGAAACTCTATTCATGCGAATGTACTTCACAGGAAAAGACATAATTTCTTCACGGTCCCTAGGACCTTGACCCGTATACGTGATTAAGGATTGCTGGTTGCGAACAACTAAACGCTTATCCTCTAATTCAAACTGCACAATAAGCATGTCGCCCGATGTTCCAGTACGACCTAGAAACATGTTCGATGCAGCCTCAAAAGTGCGGCGGTAAAAGAATTCGCCTTTTAAATCGGCCAATCGTACTGCGCTGTCAGGATCAAGAGCTCCGGACACATCTTTTTGCACAGCTGCAACGTTTTTCTGAATTTCAACTAATCCAACAGATTGCGAGCGTGGAACTTTTTTTACTTCAAAGTCGCCCGACTCGCTGCCGTCATCGTTTGCTTTAGCTAATCCTACAGTTGCGTACGCTACGGGAACATCAGCTTTTAATAATAGAACGCAGTCCTTGTCGCTTGAGTTAACATAGGCTTTTACGGACTCATCTGAACACGCAATAATTTCTTGGTTTCCAGCATTATTTTTTAATAGACGCGCTTGCGTTTCATTTAAAGCGCTTCGTGTTGTAACTTCATACACATGTAGCACATCCGCATCTAAGCGCGTGAATACCTGAGTTGCATCATCAATAAATTTTAGTCCAATATTTAAGTTTGATTGCAATTGGCCTGCAGTCATCACTTGATTATCAATTTTACTTTCGACGAAAAGCTGTTCGAAATCTTTAGCTTTGCCAATCGCAGTTCTGCCATCCGCAAGTGATTTAATTTGAATATGCGTCGCATTTTTAAATTCGGTACCCGTTAATTTAAGCACAGCGGTATCTTCTTTTAATTCATTTTTTGTACGCTGAATGATTCCGTAGCCAGCTATTGCATACTTGGTGATTGGAACCAATAGCGAACCCTCTTTTTTGCTCATTTTAATTAAATCTTTTTCGCCGTTGGCTTTTACCAATGACTGGTTAAGAACTTTAAGCTCTGCCTTTGTTGCGCGTAATGATTTTTCGATTAAAGCAACTTCTTGCGTGGTCATTGCTAAACTTTTTTCGATGGCAGTTAGCTCTTTTGCATTTGTGACAACTTTAAAAGCTGTTACAAACTTTTTATCAACTAAAAACTTCACTTCAAATTTCTTAGCCGTTTGGCTAGATACCGGTAGGTTTTCAAACATAAATTTCAAGCGATTTGGTACCTTCACATCATCAGCTGACAGGCGGGTTGTCTGCGACTGTTCTAAGGCTTTCATCGACACACGTGATGATTCAGATTCTTCCGAATCGCGTTCAGCTTGGTAGGTTCCACTAAATTCAGATATAGCTAAGATGTCAGCTTGCACATCTTCTGGCAATTCTGCCTTTCGTGATTTCGTACAAGATACGAAAGTTAAAAGAACAACCAATTTTAGAACCAACGTCGTGTGTTTCATCTTCTTCTCCTTAAAACGAAATTCCCAACTGCGCGTACACAGTTGAAGCATTTTCATTTATAAATTTAAAACTAGGTTCGCTGCCGTTAGCCTCAAGCCCCGACAAAGCTTCATTGGAATGGCCAATTGCTACTGAAAAATTGTCGTTAATGGCGTAGCCAATTTCTTCGTTAAGTACGAAAGAATCTTTGGGCGTATTTTGATAGGAAAATCGAGACCTGTGAATGTATTCGATACCCACGCTAAACTTTTTGTACGCATAGCCTAAGTTAAGCGTTTGGTTCGATGAATAGCGATTTAATATAACTGCCCCGTTTAGGCTTTCTTCGAATTGGTGAAAATTTCTGCCCGCAGTCAGACCGACCGCTAGCGAAAAGCCAGTTTCTTTATAAAGACCATCGGGAATAATCCCAAAGCTAACTCCTGCAATGATCGCAGTTTGTAATTGATCACGTTTGATCGAAGCACGTGATAAGGGAACAATTGCGGTTAATGTCGGTGTTAATGTCAGGATGTAGGGTGGTGACCATTCCCACTTAAGTGGCGTCTTTACGAAAGTTATCGACGCATCATTAATAGTAGATGCTTGCGGTGAATCGTCTTTTAAGTCTTGTGCGTAACTTATCTTTGAGGATACCGAGCCATAAGAAAATTTATAGCTTGGAATGAATAAGTAACCCATAGATTCTTGTACGCTGCCATCTTGAAAATCAACTAAGGATTTGCCACGAGTAAGGCCAATAACGCCTGCAAATTTTTTGTCTGGATTTTTTTCTTCTAGTTTAATGGCCTGATCAGCCGACATAATAACTTTATTGTTCAATGCAGCCAAAACAGCGGGGCGAACCACGCTAGACGCCTTAGGTTTCTGTAAATGCTTTGGAACGCTGGCTGAAAACGCATAGCTACCGACCAACGTTAATACAGAACTTACTAAAAATGTCACTATCGTTACCTTCTGCATTTAAACGGGTCTCCAGTATTTCGGTTTCGCTACTTGTCGCATTTGCATTAGGTATAGCGAAGACCATACCAATGTTAACTTTTTTGAATTAAGATGAGACACTTATGGATGCTAAAATAATAATTTATGGCGACGGAGCTTGCTCTGGCAATCCGGGGCCTGGTGGCTATGGTGCTATTGTCATAACGCCTGATAATATGGTGCACGAGCTTGCCAAGCACTACCCACAAACCACGAATAATCGCATGGAGATCCTGGCTATATCTGAATCGCTAAAGCTACTGCTAAAATCAGATCATTTGCTAACAGCATCCCATATCGAAATTTACACGGATTCTGTCTACCTGATCAGGGGTGTGACGCAGTGGATGTTTGGTTGGAAAAAGCGTGGCTGGAAGACAGCTGCAAATCTTGAGGTCGCCAACCAAGATCTGTGGATAGAGATCGATAAAATTCTCTATCAAATTAAACTAAAAAATTCGGCGCTAAAGTTAGAGTGGAACTTCGTCAAAGGGCATGCCGGGGACCCGGGCAATGAGCGCTGCGATCAGCTAGCTGTAGCTATGTCTAAGCACGAACCCATTGAAATCTACACAGGTCCCGCATCCGCCTATCACTTCGATGTTAAAAAAGTACCGCAGAAAAAGCCGCTACCAGAGGCAAAATCTAGTTCCAATGAACCTAAAAAAGCGGCCTGGTACCTAAGCCTTGTGAATGGCGTCTTTAAAACTCACAAAACCTGGTCCGAGTGCGAAGCCTTAGTTAAGGGTCGCCCCGGAGTAAAATTTAAAAAAGTGACCTCGGCTGAAGAAGAAGCGCAGATAAAAAAACAATGGGGTCTTTAGTTGCATCCTATGCGCGCATGATGCGCATAGTGAAATTTAACAATACCGACAATTAGAATAGCCAAACCCTACTTTATTGCATAAACGTACGCTTATAGAGGGGGATATCTATGAAAATTCTAGCATTGCTTATGGTGGGCCTATTTACATTCGGTTGCACCCAAAAGGCAGCAAATCAGCTTCAGTCGAACGCACAACAAACTTCAATTATCAACGGCACTCCGGTGGTTGCTGAAAATGTATTAGCAAAATCAGTTGTGGGACTGATGATGAAGTACGATGAAGATGCTTCTGGTATTATTTGGTTACAGGGTTGCACCGGTAGCGTTTTAAATTCTAAGTTTATTTTGACAGCTGCCCACTGTGTGGAAGGTTCTTCAGTTAATGAACTACTTGTTCATTTTTCTTTGAAAACTGTCACATTCGAAGGCCAACAAAACCCAGCGACCCGTGTTGACGTTGAAAAAACGATGGTTACACGTAAAGTTAAGGCGTTCAAAACTCATCCTGAATATTCGGGCTCTGGCAGCTACGACTTAGCATTGCTTATGTTAGTTGATGAAGCTCCGGCGGACGC
>JANPNP010000219.1:0-15062 GCA_031427535.1 Bdellovibrionales bacterium
ATTAGCTAATTTAGGTTTCTCAGTCACGCTTTATGAAATGCGTGCAGTCAAACAAACACCCGCACACAAGACACTAAATTTTGCAGAATTGGTGTGTTCGAATTCATTTGGCAGTCTTGGCGAACACTCTGCCACCGGACAACTGAAATGGGAAGCCGAGCAGTTAAAATGCCACATACTTGAAATCGCCAAGCAGCACGCTGTTCCGGCAGGCCAAGCACTAGGAATTGACCGTGAAGTTTTCGCTGAAAGTGTTACCAAACGTGTTAAAGCCCACCCCAACATTGAAATTAAACATGAGATTGTGCAGTCACTTGATGATGTACCTAGACCTACGGTAATTGCAACGGGCCCACTTACCGATGAAAACTTATCGCTTAGTTTACAAAAACATTTTGGTGATGATTTTTTATATTTCTTCGATGCCATTGCACCCATCATTGATACCGATTCCATTAATAAAGAAATCGCCTGGAAAGCTGATCGCTATGACAAAGGCACACCCGATTATTTCAACTGCCCGTTTGATAAAGAGCAATATTTTAAATTTATCGAAGAAATTCAAAACGCGCGAAAAATAGAACCCAAACATTTTGAAACCACTAATTTTTTCGAAGGCTGTATGCCCATCGAAACCATGGTAGAGCGCGGAATTCAAACCCCACGCTTTGGCCCAATGAAGCCCGTAGGACTTACCAACCCTAAAACTGGGCGCTATCCATTTGCAGTTGTGCAATTACGCCAAGATAACAAAGAGGCCACGGCGTACAACATGGTTGGGTTTCAAACGCGCATGGCTTACGGCGAACAAACCCGAGTTTTTCGCATGATTCCCGGTTTAGAAAACGCTGAATTTTTAAAGTTGGGAAGTATTCACAGAAATTTGTATATCAATTCACCGAAGCGACTAAACAAAGACCTAAGCAGTAAAACGGATCCGTGGCTATTTTTTGCAGGCCAAATTACAGGCGTTGAGGGTTACTTTGAATCAACCTGCATTGGGTTACTTGTCGCACACTTTATTAATCAAAAAGTTAAAGACCAGGTTTTCACACCGCCCCCGCGTGATTCAGCGATGGGATCACTGCTAGAAGCTATTACAGATCCATTTCGCGCAGCACATTTTCAGCCGACAAATATTAATTTCTCGCTAATTCCACCGTGGCCAGAAGAAATTAAAGATAAGAAAGAGAAAAAACAGAAACAGCTGGGTCGTGCTCGTGAAGCTTTAACTTCATGGCAAACGCAACTTTCGCTGTAAATGAAAAAAGCCGGTTTTTAAACCGGCTTCATCTCTGCAATGTAAAATGTGCTATTTATAAAACTTTAAAAAGATCATCGAAGCTATTTGCCAGAGAGTTTAGTTCGCGCTCTAGACTCGAAAGTCCACTTTGACTATTTTCTTGGTACTTTAGCTGTTCAAAATCGCCACGAAAATTTAAAAGTCTTTGGGTCGTATTTGAGATTTTTGCACCAATGTTGTCAATATGACCTAAAATTTGCGTTTGTTTTTCAGAATTAATTTTTCCTTTTTTATCCCAACGCGCTAACATATATTTCAGCAAAACTTTATTTTCAGCCTGAATGTCTTCAGGCTTCATATCTAAATACTTACCAACAAGATTTTTGGATTTCTTTGAGTCAGTAAGAATACTATCGACGTAGTTCAAATAATCGCGGTTGAAGTCTTTTGCTCCACGAATAAGAACGGCATTGTTGGTGTCCATATAATATGAACGCACGTCTGCATTGGCAGATCCTACAATCATATCATCACCTAGAATAGAAATCTTAGTGTGTAGCGAAATTCCTGTGCCTACGCTTGAAGCGTTGTATTCAAAAAAATCAAGCTTTGGAAAGAATCGGGCCGCTTTTCTGTACGGATTTCCTTGGTCAAGTGCATCCGCTGCAGCAGTTAAACCTTGATGGTGCTTTATCAACTCGTTCATTTGGTACCGAGCAAAAATGTTAATTACATTTAGGTCAGTTGTCTCGATTGAATTGGTAAGAAAAGTAATTCGCACTCGTGAACAGTCCTGGTAGTCACCATTCATCATTTTTGCCAAACGGTGCATCATACCTGACGGCATAAATAAATACGCCGTGTGCATCACCACACGAACTTCCCTTTTTTCCTCGCGGCTGACGCTGCATGCACTTTCTAATCCACGATACCAAGCCGCATGTATGTTCTTATTAAACTTAGCTTCGGCACCAACGCGCGCACCCGCACGACGTTTTAAATCTCCGTTTTTTGCATAGGCTACATTTTCTAAATAATAAATTTCCGCGTTGGCTAAATCAGAGCTTGAAAGCTGGTCAACTCCGTCGGTATAAGGGCCACTTCTAAAATGATCACGTGGAGCATTTTTCTTTGCAGCTAAATAATCTGTATTGTAACGACCGCGTGACTGATCCATTTCACTTTTTGAAGTAGCAATTCGAGTAGCTTGGTTTTTAAAACCTTCGATTGTTGGAGCAGCACCTTCAATACACTGACCTAACGCATTCATAGGAACTTTGCCAGCCTGTGCTTGTTGCAAGCAATAGCCAGTGGCTTTCATCAATTGTTCCGGATTACTAATTAAGTCATTCGGAATGACTCGTTGAACTGTCGTTAAATCTGCTGGCGACATTCTTATAAGCTTATCAAATGATGCTTCAATTTCCTTAGTTCCACCGGCCGCCGTGCGACCGTAGAAATCGGTGTCCATAAAAATGTACTTACCCTTAGACCCTAATCTTGATTTCATGTGATACGAATCTTCGATATTTCGTCCACCTAACTGGAATTCAGTTCCATCAACAGCTAACAATTTGTGATGCACATAATCTGTTAAATGGTCCCACTCGTCGGCGTGGGAAATTCCTGTAGCTTTTGCATCAGCGTTTAAAAATGGCAATCGTCCAGTCATTTCAGTTAATACCGGATTTAATGTTGCACCTTCAGACGCCAAAGCCGAAGACACTTTAATTTTTGCTAACAACTGATTTGCCGGATCGCCAGAAACAGCTTCCCGAGCCACTTTGAAAAAATCAAAGATGATCGCAGATTCTTGGTCGTCAGTTTCATTTTTCATGGCTTTAAGCTTGGCAGGATCAATTCCTGCCCCGTACCCCATAGTAACTTTTAATGCTGTTCCATTTTTGCCATACAATCCGGCTAGGAACATTTTTGAAAACGGAGTTGTTTCGCTGCTTTCTAAAGCCTTCATCGGAGCTGCTTTAAAATCCCGGCACTGCGATGCAGTTGGGTTCGGTACATCTGGGGGGCATGGTAGCGTCATGTACTTAGCATCTTCTAAAACACGTTTTGAAGGAAAGTTATAGAAGTGAACTTTAAGCTTCGAACCACCTTCAACCGCCATCATTTTAAAGTGATCTAATTTTCCGTAATTAGTAATAAAGTCGACCAGTAATGTAACGTCGACGCCGGCTTTAGCCTTATCTATTAATGCTTGGCTAATTAACGACGAACTGTCGTCGTCTGAATAAATAAAATAAACCATGCGAATTTCTTTTTTAGCTCGCTTGATCATATTTAATTTAGATTCGAACGAAACATCGTTATCCAAAATTAAACGGCCGTCCTGTAAATTAAGTTTTTCTTTATTCGAGGCAAGAGCTCGAATTTGCTCTGACGTCAAACGACGTGCCTTACTTTGATCACTGAAATTAGTGTCGTAAGATGCGTTATTCGCTTTGATAATATCTGACAATCCCGCCACGTTACGCTCAACAGTTTTCTGCTGCGATACGCATGCTGTGATTGCGAAAATTACCGCGCCGATTGCGAAACCATATACTTTTGTCATTCAAAACCTCTTTGTTTTATTTTCTTATTTTCAGTCGTAATCAGCATAGATTAGTTCTGTTTAGTTTGAATGAGCCTAGGGCTTAAAATGGTCCAAAGTCTAGAGCGTCTACCACTGGTACCAGCCCAGAAAGCCATCGGAAAATTTTGCACACAGCAGCGTGTGGCACGGTGCAAGTCGGTTAATTTCAATCTCATACTCAATGGATAGGGTCTGAAGTTATTTATCCTTTTCCCAAGTAAAATTGTCAAAACCAGTGACGTTATTTGGTCCGCATACTAAGAAGACACACCCTTATGCCAATGAATTTTCAACGCTTTTTCATAACTGCAGCCCTTATTGTGTTTACGCTATTGACCGTAAACGGTTGTCGTTATTTTTTTGTTACACCACTTGAGGCATCGCAAATTAAATTCAATGGCCCCTTAACAGTCGCCTTACATGAAAACTTACTGGCATATAGTTTAGAGAAAGACTTAATCACGCACTTTGCCAAATCACGCCAAATCAAAGTTAAATTTGTTCCTTTTAAATCCGCTGAACACGCTTCTGAATTACTTTCAAATGAAAAAGTTGATTTAGTATTTTCGCGAATGCCCCAAGCAATGGCGCCGTTCCAAGGTCATTTCAGCATGGTGTATGATGATTTAAGACTTTCGGTTTTATGTTCGGGTCCACTTACTAAAGCGTCATCCATTTATATTCCTGAAATTTATGCACATGCCGCACAGTCTGAAAGTTTTCTTAAAAAATTTACCGGTGTGTGGCGCTCCTCGACAGCTATGTCCGAAAATGAACTTCGTGCTTTAAGCCTTAGCCAACTGGGCATGTGTTACGTTTCGGATGCGCGCCAAGCAGCAAAAAATGCGTTGCTGTATCCAGCCTTGAAAATTGTTTGGATTGCTAGCACTAAAGACGCTGTGTCGTGGGTGACTCGTCATGATTTAGCAGAACTAAATCAGCTTATTCATGTTTGGTTTCAAAACTTAGTGCGCAAAAAACAAATTCGTAAATTTTGGGATCGCTATGATTCCGTAGATTTTAAAATGTCGGTTCTAGCCCAGCGGCATTTTCAAAAAGATATCACTAAAAAGCTACCGAAATGGCGTACGCTTTTTGAAAAAAATGGCAATGAAAACCAAATTCCGTGGACGTTAATAGCTGCTGTGGCCTATCAGGAATCAAAATGGAGCCAGGACGCCGTTTCACACACGGGCGTTAAGGGTTTGATGCAGCTGACACGTAGTACAGCGAAGCACTTAGGTGTTAGTAACCGCGAAGATCCAAAACAAAGCGTGCGTGGTGGCGCCTTTTATTTAAAATATCTTTACGATAAGACACCTAATGAACTGCAACCTTATGAACGCTGGGCACAAGCGCTTAGCGCGTACAACATGGGATGGGCCCACTTGCGCGATGCACGTCGGTTGGCAAAAAAGTTAGGTAAGGATGCGAATAGGTGGTCAGAATTTAAAACAGTAATTCCGCTGCTAGCACAGGAAAAGTATTTACCAGAATTAACTTTTGGACCTGCCCGGGGCGACGAGACCGTCGATTTCGTCGAGCAAGTTATCGGTTATAACGATCTTTTAAACAGCACGTTTACTCGACGGTCACCGACTTCGCAAGATTTCTAGGTTGATCAACATCTAAACCTAAACTATCTGCTAAATGGTACGCCATCAACTGTAGTGGCACTGTAGCTATAAGTGGATTTACCATCCAATCAGCTACCGGTAACGACAAATAATATTCGCTCATCGACTTTAGCGCTTCGTTTTCACCAGTGCCAATAGAAATAATTTTCCCGCCACGTGCTTTAGCTTCTTGTAAATTACTGACCGTTTTTTCGATAAGATCGTCGGTCGGCGCTACAACGACAATGGCCATTCGTGAATCAATCAAAGCTAGTGGGCCGTGTTTCATTTCGCCAGCCGCGTAACCTTCCGCATGTAGGTATGCTAACTCTTTTAACTTAAGCGCGCCTTCCATTGCTATTGGGTAACTGACTCCGCGACCCAGATACAAAAACCCTTTAAACTCTTTTAATTTTTGCGCAGCTTCCGAAAAATATTTATCAAATGCTAAAACTGCTTCCAGCTGGCTTGGTACCGCCAGCAAATTTTTAACAGCCGCGTTTTCTGCAGCTTTTGTTAA
Source organism: Bdellovibrionales bacterium (assembly GCA_031427535.1). Lineage (GTDB taxonomy): Bacteria > Bdellovibrionota > Bdellovibrionia > Bdellovibrionales > Bdellovibrionaceae > Pseudobdellovibrio. Next base: position 5,973 of record JANPNP010000219.1, read on the forward strand.
AACGCCGCGCGCTTTGGATATTTCCAGAGCCAGTAAATTAAGTAGCGCTAACGTGCTAGTAAATGCTTTTGTGCTAGCGACTCCGACCTCGACGCCAGAATTCATGTACAAATGACCTTCGGCTTCACGGTCAATAGATGAATGGGGAACATTGGTGATACTTAGCGTTCTTGCGTTCTGCTCTTTAGCTAATCGTAAAGCCGCCAGCGTATCTGCTGTTTCACCGCTTTGTGAGATGGTTACAACCAACGTATTTTTTTGAATGATTGGCTGTCGGTAGCGAAATTCGCTGGCGATATCGACATCAACCGGAACGCGACTGGTTTTTTCAATAAGATATTTTCCTACTTGGGCTGCGTAAAAACTTGTTCCACAAGCAACAAACAAAATATGTTCGACAGTTGTAAAAACCTCTTTTGATGACGTCTTAAAACCTAGATTTTTTATTTCAATTTGATGAGTTTCAGGATCTAAATGCGGTTGTAGTGCCGCGGCCACTGCACGCGGCTGCTCGTAGATTTCTTTAAGCATAAAATGTTTAAAGCCCATTTTTTCAATTTGTTCGGTATTCCAATTCAAGCTGCTAACTTTTTTCTGAATTGGCTTACCCTCTGCAGAAAAATAGCGAACTTCTTTGTTTTGTATGTGCACAATTTCACGGTCTTCCAAATACACGTAATTTTTTGTATATTGCAAAGCTGCTTGCACGTCGCTAACGATGAAATTTTCTTTATCGCCAAGACCTACAATTAAAGGTGGTCCGTCTTTAAATGCAACAAGCTCGTCAGGAGACTTTTCCCAAATAACTACGATCGAAAATGCCCCTTTTAACAAACCTAATGTTTTTTGAACTGCCTGAAACAAATTTTTTGTTTTTAGAATCTCTTCGTTTACAAGGTGAGCAACTAATTCGGAATCAGTGTCTGAATTAATTGTAGCGCCACGGCTAAGTAAATCGCGCTTGATGTCTAGGTAGTTTTCAATAATTCCGTTGTGCACAAGGCTAATATCGCCAACACGGTGGGGATGAGCATTCCTTTCCACTGGCGCGCCGTGGGTAGCCCAACGCGTGTGACCGATACCCAGATGCCCATTAAAAGTTTCATTAACAAGTTTTTCTTCTAGTGCTTTTAATTTTCCTTCGGCGCGAACTGTTTTTATCTTTCCGTCGTGCATGACCGCTAATCCAGCGCTGTCATAACCGCGGTATTCTAACCGTTTTAAGCCTTCGACAATAATTTTTTTTGGATCCTGATAACCTAAATAGCCTACGATTCCACACATTTAAATACTCCAATTTCAGAATGACGAAAAAACCTGTAACGCTAATCTTTCCTGAATTTTTTAGCGTAGCCTTCTTTGTTAACTTGCGCTGTTCGTGACAATGCCAGCGCGCCCGCGGGGACGGACTTCGTAACCGTTGTGCCTGAAGCAATTATGGCGTCACTTTCCACTGTGACTGGCGCAATAAATTGCGTATCACTGCCAACAAAAACGCGGTCCTTAATGATCGTTTTATATTTCTTTTTATCAGCGGCGTAGTTACACGTAATAGTTCCGCAGCCAATATTTACATCTTCGCCGATCTCGGCATCACCTAAGTAGGTCAAATGGCCAGCCTTTGATTTTGCGCCGAAGTTTACTTTTTTCATTTCAACAAAGTTACCCACATGAGCACCTTGGCCAATTGTCGTTTCGGGACGTAGCCTTGCGTACGGTCCAATAGATGCCTGCGCATGAATAATGGTTTTTTCAATGTAGCTACCCGCTTTTATTTGGACGCCGTCACCGATCACCGAATCCGAAATAAAACAGTTAGATTCAATTACACTGAAACCACCAATTGCTGTTTTCCCGCGTAGGAATACGCCAGGATAGATCACACAGCCTGCAGCAACTAGCACCGTGTCTTCGACGTAAGTCGATTTTGGATCAATAAAAATAACGCCTGAATTCATTAGTTTTTCTGCATTAGCTAAAAATACTTTTCCTGTTGCAGCAGCTAATTCAACTTGCGTGTTCACACCATGCGCAATATCGGAATTGTCGATCAGCAATGCATCAACTGGTATGTTATGTTGCCGAGCTAGGCCAATAATATCTGTTAAATAAAATTCTTTTTTTGAATTGTTGTTTTGCACAAGTGGAATTAATTTTTTCAAAACGTCAGCTTTTGCAATATAAATGCCCGTGTTAATTTCTTTGATTTTTAAGGTTTCTGCTGAGGCATCTTTCACTTCGGCAATAGACTGCAATTTGCCATCGTGTCTGATGATACGACCAAAATCATTACGTTCGTTAAGCTCAACGGTAAATACAGCAAGTTCTAATTTTCGTTCAGCGAAAAGTTTAAAAAAGCATTTGATATCTTCGGTTTTTATAAGGGGGTGATCGCCATTCATGATCAAAACATCACCCTGTAAGGAATTTAGCTCGGCTGCTTTAACTGCGTCTGCGGTTCCTAATTGTTTTTCTTGCACAAAGGTTTTGGCATTCAACGAAATTTGGACAGGCTCTAAAACCGAATTGACCAGATGCTGGCCGTGGCCAACTACAATCCGAATATTTTTAACGCCAGCCTGGTTACAACATTCTAACGCCCGGATCAACATCGGTTTTCCCGCAACGGGGTGTAATACTTTTGGTAGCGGACTTTTCATTCGTGTGCCCTGGCCACCTGCTAAAATTAATGCTGTCATTGTCATGCGTCCAATTTAACCACAGCATCATGGCCAGTCAGTAGCTTTTTTTTTATGACTAGGCAAATAGTTGCTTTAGCGGCACACTAAAATGAATGATTCGGGCTATTGCTTTTGATCTTGATGATACGTTGCTAGACACTTCTGGGATATTAGTCCCCGCAGCGACACGTCACTCGTTCCAAATATTAATCGAAAATGGCCTAGCCTTAACCTATGAACAATGCGAACAGCACCGCCTGCAGATGATACGCTCGGTATCGCACAAAGATGTTTTTGCTAGTTTAGCTAAAAAGTTTGGCTCCGAGAAAACCGAATCTGTAGTGCCTGCTGCTATTCGTGCCTTTTATGAGCCCCAATTACCCGTAAGCCTTCCCCTACTATCCGGGGCACGTGAAAATATAGATTATCTTAAAGACAAGTATTTGCTTTTTGTTGTTACAGCCGGTTCAGAAGCAACCCAGCAAAATAAAGCAAAAGCTTTAGGTATAGATACGGATTTCCAAAAAATCTATGTCATCAATAGCTTAACCAAAGAACGTAAACAAAACGCATTTTTAGATATCATTAAACATTGCCAGATAAAAAATGACCAGCTTCTTTGCATTGGGAATTCGCTAAGCTCTGAAATTGCAGATGCGCTTAAAATTGGCGCCAAGGCTTGTTTTTTTGAATTCGGTGAAGATCGTGGAACAATTTCGCAAGTGCTAAGTCAACAGCCTGACTATCACATTCGCCACCACCAAGAATTGATTTCAACATGTCGCTTGTAAAAACCAGATTGGCCTTACTTGCCACATCAGAGAATTCGTTAAAACATTTAGCATCTTTCGAACCTATAACTTTAGATCTGCTAAACGAAGATTTTGCAGCTTTAGAAATTGAAATTCTTATCCTAGAATTAAATGCAGTTTCACACATTGTTCACTTTAAAGAACTTGCCATTGCTCGAATGGCTGGAAAAATTAAAAAAGTGGTGCTGCTTGCAAGCGACAACGCTGGAAGTATTTCGACATTTATATATAACTCGCTAAGTCCTGACATGGTTTCTTTGGCTGCAAACTTGAATTCGGAAGATCTTTTTAAACTTTCTAGCGATATTCAACAAACTGCACAAAACAACGTTTATGTAGATTTATCCAACGAATTAAATAATGAATATGAAAAAATAAAATTAGAACTTGAAGCTAAACTAAATACGAAAGCTAGGAACTTAGTAGAAAGTCGACAAAAAGTTTTTGAAATCAATTCACGTATAGAATTTTTAAGAAAAACTTTGTATACTATTTCTGAAATTAAATCGATTGGCACCGCAGAAGAAAAACTAAATGAGCTGCTTACGACGTACAGTAAAGTAACTTGGTTTCGAATTGTGCCTGCAGAAAAAAGTGAGCTTTTTGAACGCGATATCGAAATGCAATTTGAGTCTGCTTTGTTCAAATCTGAAGTGCATGTGAAAAACGAACATTGGTTCCTTTATTTTTTTAAAGGGGACAAAAAGCCATTTAAAAAAAATGATGTTTTTCTTTTTAAAAAACTAACTGAGACGTTACAAATTAATTTATCAAGGTTAGATAATTTAGCTACGCTGAAACAGAACGAGAATTTTTTCAACTTAGCCTTTCATTCGTCACGCAACCCGATTATTGTCATCGATCAAGACTACGTGGTTCGCCAGGCTAATAACGCAGCCATGGTTGGCGCTAGCGGGAAAAAACAAAAGCACTGTTATGAACTGCTGTTCGAGCGAGATTCTGTCTGTGTTGGTTGTAGTTTAGGAAAGAATTTTCAAATCCAAGATAAAAATTCTTTTTTTAATGTTCACTCGCAGCCGCTTTCCTTGATGGAAGACGAAAACGCACACTTTTGGGTTCATGTATACGAAGATTCGACAGAACAAAATCTTTACGAAAAAAAGATCACGCAGTTTGCGCGGCTTGAAGAACTTGGCTTAATTTCAAGTTCTATTGCACATGAGCTAAACAATCCACTGGGTGGAATACTATCTTTTATTCAGATTATGAAAATGGAATTACCGAAACAGCACATTCTAATGAACGATTTAAACATGATGCATGAAACTGCTTTGCGTATGAAAAAAATAATCGAGGATTTGCTTATTTTTTCGCGCTCTAACCAAGAATTGGTACTTGAAGATACAGATATCTATTACCTAACCGAAAGTGTTCTTGGGCAATTTGATTTACAATTTAAAGTGGAAAAATTGAAAGTTTCATTTATGCAGCCGTCGGCGCCTGTAATGTATAAAGTATCAAGACCCTTATTTCAGAATTCGGTTAATTTAATTTTGCAATTTTTTCTGCAAAAAGCAGCATTGAAACGATCCATCAAACAGAATCTTATTAGTCTAGTCGAGGTAAAAATTTCTCAGGATCAAATGAATCATTACCTTTCATTTTCTTCAAACTTAGGTCCTTTTGAAAATGAATTTAAAACGAAAGACCTGAATCTTTTAGCTATAGAAAAGTCTTTAACTGACCAAGGGTTTCAGCTATTTATAAATGAACCCGCTGCCGACTGGATACAGTTGTCTATTTTACTTCCAAAAGAAATTTTAGTTTAATCTTAAGTCCTGAAAAGGGCTGCTACAGCAGAATTTTTGACACCTCCGTCAAAAATTGAATTACTCTTAAATTGTTAGGACCCACCACGGAAGGAAGGTTCATGAAGTTACCTCGTGTATTGATTTTGGACGACGAGTCAACGCTACGGACGGCATTATTTAGGTTACTTGATCGCAAAGGCTTTCAAGTTATAACGGCGCAGCGTATTGACGAAGCTCGTACATTTTTAAATCCCGAGAAACCTTTCGACTTAGCTATTATTGATATGAACTTACCTGACGGTAATGGCTTAGAATTCATGACGGAATTTAAAAAAATATATCCACAAACTCAGGTAATCGTTCTTACAGGTTTTGCAACTATTGACTCAGCTGTCGAAGCCACGCAAAAAGGTGCTTACCATTTTTTAACAAAACCATTCAATGTTGAAGAACTTATGAGCCTTGTCGACAAAGCTTTAACACATAAAAATTTAGTTCAAGAAAATCGTCAACTGCGAACAGAACTGGGAACACGATATCAGTTTGACCAAATTATTGGTGAAAGCGATCCGATTTAACATTGCCTTTCTTTAGTCGAACTTGTGGCCCACACCGATTCAACCGTGTTAATTACGGGTGAATCTGGAACGGGTAAAGAACTTATTGCGCGCGCTATTCACTACAATTCACCGCGAGCAAAAAATCCATTCATCGCCATAAACTGTGGAGCCATTCCGTCAGAGCTTTTAGAAAGTGAACTATTTGGTCACGTTAAGGGTTCGTTCACCGGAGCTATTTCAAATCGGATTGGTCGATTTGAAATGGCCGACGAAGGAACCTTATTTTTAGACGAGATCGGCGACCTTGAGCCCAGCCTGCAAGTTAAAATTTTACGTGCACTGCAAGAACGTGTTTTTGAATCTGTTGGTGGTACAAAATCAATTCAGATGAACGTTCGAGTGATTGCAGCCACAAATTTAGACTTGGATAAAGCTGTAAAAGACGGACGTTTTCGCGAAGATTTATATTACCGCTTAAATGTAATACCAATTCAGCTTCCGGCCCTACGTGAAAGAAAATCAGATATCCCGTTACTGCTGAATCATTTCATGAATCAGTTTAATAAAAATAAAACGCGAATCTTAAATGGCTTTTCAGCTGAATCGTTAGTTTGCCTAACCCACTATGCTTGGCCAGGAAATATTCGCGAGTTAGAAAATTTAATCGAGCGCTTAAGCATATTAAAAGGTCAAGGCACTGTAGAAATTTGCGACTTGCCAACTAAATATAAATCAAATGTCGCAAGCTACACCGAAACTGGCATTGTTGAAATTCCGGATGCAGGTTTAGATTTCAATTCAGCAGTTGATCAATTTGAAAATGCCTTGATTATGCGCGCTTTAGAAAAAACCGGTTGGAATAAAAATCAAGCAGCCATACTGCTACGACTTAATCGAACCACGCTGGTCGAGAAAATGAAGAAAAAAGGCCTTAAATCGAATGATTCTGAAGCCGAGATGTAACTAAAAACTACTTTCGGGTAGTTTCAAAAACTCAAGCTCCTCCGCTGACGACACGCGACCTAAAATTTTATTTCTGTGAGGATATCGACCAAACCGGTCGATAATTTTTTTGTGCTTGATTTCATAATCAAGCGTGCCTTCCAGACCGGGCTCGGAAAATACATTCACAGCTTCTGCATGAATGACGCTGGATTCACTGTGCATGAATGGCATGTACAAAAACGATCTTCGCGTGAGGGGAATTCGCAGATTATCCCCGCAGTGGATAGCTTCTTGAGATAACATTAAAGCCAAACTATCCGAGCTAAACGACAACGGCATATCGCGGTAGATATTACGCGGGAATTGATCTAGTACGATGATTTCGGCCAAACGCCCTTCTGGCGTTTTACGCCAGGAAAAGAATTCGCAATTCATCGCCTGCGTGTGCGTTTTTTGAAACCGAGATCGCATCAAAGAATCGAGTTTTTCATCTTTTACGAAATGTTGCTTTTCTGTAAGCTCTTCGAACCAAAATTTTAAAATATCTTCGTGATGAGTCAAATGCTAAACCCTCCTACTGAATCGGCCTAAAATATCTATCAGCTGCTGCACTTCAGTGTCTGTGTTCAGCGCATGCGGTGTTAAGCGCACACCTGGGCCCCGAATAGGTACGCGAATGTGGTGCGCATGCAGAAACTTTTGTAGGTCGTGATTGGTGCCACTTTTTGGCGTGACGCTAATAAACTGCGATTTTACAAAGGGGGAATGAATTATGAAATTCATTCCCTTAAGTGCGTGCCGGATAATTTCGGCCAAGCGATAGGCCTCTGTACGTAGTACGGCAGATTTTACCTGATTGATGATTTCAATCGCTTTGCCTAAGGCACAAATTTCTAACGTCTGCTTTGAACCTGCTTCGAATTTAAAAGCATTGTGTTTCGGGAGACATTCCAGATCACTTGGATCGTCGCATTCACCATAGGTTTGTCCGCCAATGGCTATTGGGTTCATCTTTATAGCTAATTCTTTTTTAATTGCCAAAAATCCTACACCTACCGGCGCATTTAGCCACTTGTGACTGCCAGAAGCTAACCCCGCTAAGTTTAACTGCTTCATGGATAGCGGCTCGATACCCAAGCCCTGTGTGGCGTCTACAAATAACAAAATATTTTTTTGCTGGCACAAACTGGATAATTTTACTAAATCCACCTGCACTCCGGTTTGGAACTGCACCGAAGAAACGGAAACAACTTTCGTATGTTGGGTTATATTTTTTTCTATCAAGCTTAAACTGAGCTCATTTTCTGAACCTGAATCAAGTAGCACAAGCTTAGCTTTCGCGCGCTGACAAGCTGCTTGCCACGGATAAAGGTTTGAGGAGTACTCTTGATCAAAGATAAGTACTTCGTCGTTTGGTTGCAAATTTAAGCCAAGTGCAAATTGACTAATAGCCCACGCGCAGCTTTGAAAAAACGCGATTTCATCAGGCTGACAATCGACCAGCTGACTAATTTGTTCCCGAGTCCAATCGATTCTTTTTTTGTATTCAGCATCAGAATGAAAACCTTGTTCATAAAAACACTTGGACCAGTAATTGATTTCTTCTTGCACTGGTTTTGAAATTGGTGACAACCCACCGTTATTAAAATGCAAAATTTCAGAGCGAAAAAATAAAGTTTTGTATTCAGCTAAAGTCACCCTAGTAAACCAGGTAGTTCACTGATAAATTTTTGTAACCGGTCAAAATGTAACCGGTGGCCAAGTAAACACACCCGAATTACTTTTCGGCCGTCAACTTCGCACGAAGATAAAAACAACGTATTTGCCAGATTTATTTTTTCTAACAGCGCTTGCGTTTTCGTGTTGGACTCGTGCACTGATTTTCCGTCAACGTAAAAAGACAATACGGTTAGCTGAGCTTGCTGAAATATTTTTAAATTTGGAATACCGCTTAGCTGGGTTTGTAGCCACGTCGTTAATTCAAATTTTTCTTCTAAGTTTAGAATAAACGGTTCAATTCCTAAGGTCTTTATCGGTAGCCACACGCGAAGTCCGCGCCAGTCACGCGAAAGCTCGACGCTTAGGTCAGCATAATCAACTTGAATACCAGTGTCTTCAGCTGCGGGCGATGGGGGCATGTACGTTGTTGAACTTAAAAAATCATAATAAATTTTATTCTTATCACGAATCAGTAAACCACCTGTACCGTACGGTAGGCATAATGCTTTATGCGGATCAAACGCAATGGAATCAGCTGCTTCTATTCCAAGTAAAATATCACGGCCGCGCTCGGTTAGCATGAATAGCGCACCGTAAGCGC
>JANPNP010000220.1:0-1854 GCA_031427535.1 Bdellovibrionales bacterium
TGTTCTCGGGATAATTTTACCAGGTCTTCGTTATAAATTAAAGCTGCGCGGATAAATGGATAATTGTTGGCTCTGATCGCCATACCTTGTCCGGAACCACAAATTAAAATGCCGGTAGCAGCTGAATTTGATTTTATTTTCTGACAGACTAAATCGGCATAATCAGGATAATCGACGGAATCTGCATTCGTAGGGCCAAGATCTTCAATGTCGCAGGAATCTTTTAAAAACTTATAAACTTCGTTTTTGAACTCAAAACCCGCGTGATCTGCGGCGATATATACTTTTTTTTTCATTACCCCTCGAACCGAGAAAATATAAGGCAACTGTTCGTGCCGCCAAAACCAAAAGAATTATTCATCACGTGTTTTAATTTTCCATCACGTGCGGTATTTGGAACGTAATCTAAATCACACTCAGGACTTGGTGAATGTAAATTAATTGTTGGCGCCACTTTCTGGTCAATAAGGCTCATGACGCAAAAAGCCGATTCAACCGCACCAGCTGCACCCAGCAAATGACCCGTCATCGATTTGGTCGATGAAATCCAGATTTTTTTTGCGTGATCTTTCATTAAAGTTTTAATGGCGTTTGATTCCAGCGGATCACCCATCGGCGTGCTTGTGCCGTGCGCGTTCACGTACTGAATATCACTTGGACTTAATTTCGCGTCTGTTAAGGCGCTGTCCATGGCATTTACAAAACCTTCACCGTCCGGATGCGGCGAAGTGATATGATACGCATCGGAAGAAGCACCATAACCAGAGATTTCACAAAGAATAGTGGCACCGCGCTTTTGCGCATTTTCTAAAGATTCAACAACAAATGAAGCGGCCCCTTCACCAATAACAAAACCATTCCGGTCTTTATCCCACGGCCTTGAAGCTTCCGTAGGGCTGTCGTTTCTAGTTGATAGCGCGTGCATATTGTTAAATACGGCAACAGCAATTGGAGTAACCGTGGATTCAGTACCACCAGCGATCATGGCGTCAGCGAGACCGAAGCGCACATAATTATAAGCTTCGCCTAAGGCGTGAACGCCCGTGGCACACGCTGAAGTGATGGTAAAATTAGGACCTTTAATGCCGAATAAAATAGAAATCCATCCCGGAGCAAGATTGGTAATAACTGAAGGAATAAAAAACGGAGAAACCCGTCCCGGACCTTTTTCTAAAAGCCTAGAGTGTTGTTCTTCGATAAATGGAAGGCCGCCCATACCAGAGCCCATAAATACGCCGATGCGTTTTGAATTTTCAGGGGTAATTTTTAATCCAGACTGATCCAGTGCCATTTTTGTGGTGGCAATTCCGTACTGAATAAAAAGATCCATTTTCTTTTGTTCTTTTTTTTCAATGTAGGTATCAGCTTTGAAATTTTTAACTTCGCCGGCAAAGCGTACATCATAGGTGCTGGCGTCGAATTTAGTGATATTCGCAATTCCTGATTGACCCTTTAACGCCACTGACCAACTGTCAGCTAATGTCGTTCCCAGCGGTGAGACTGCCCCCACGCCAGTAATAACGACACGCTTTTGACCATTAGCCCGCGTTAAAGTGATCACAGTAAATTACGCTTTACCTTTTGCAGTTAAATACGTTTGTACATCGTTAACTGTTTTTAATTTTTCAGCGTCTTCATCTGGAATTTCAAGGTCGAATTCTTCTTCCATTGCCATTACCAGCTCAACGATATCTAAGCTGTCAGCACCTAAGTCATCGATAAATGAAGCCTCAGATTTTACTTTTTCTGGATCCACACCTAGTTGCTCGACGATGATATCTTTTACTTTTGGGCTAACTGACATTTGAGATCTCCTTTAATCATTTGTTTATTACTTTATTTTTATAATTTAAT
>JANPNP010000221.1:0-2215 GCA_031427535.1 Bdellovibrionales bacterium
CAGAATAGCTGGTTGATGCTATTCTGATGACGGCCTAATGGGCGGCGGGGGCCTTGCACTAGCGCCAAAATTGTCGTTAGCCTTAGTGAAAGTTTCTTCGAGGCTGAAAGACTTAAAAGATGTCTTTTCAAGACTAACCCAACTGAAGCAAAAGGGGCGTATTGATTTAGCCAACGGAATTCTAAGCTGTGGCGCTTAGACTAATTACTTTTTTAATTCTATTTAGTAACATAGCGCAGGCGACATTTTCTTGTAATTTCGCCAAGATGCTTGGCCATCCTGATTTAGCGGGAAATGCTCAATTCTGGCAAAAAATGTCCGGCATAAAACACACAGATGATGAATTAAAAAGTTTGATCCAGGCTCATGCACCGCATCTTTTGAAGACATCTGAAGCTGTTGCAGCAGTTGCGCTAGTAAAAAAGCCATTTCAAATTCATAAAGCTGCTGAAAAATTTTTGAATTCGGAAGGTAAAACAAATGTGCGTAAAAAATACGATGAGTTTTTGGACATTATGACCGATCCAAATAAAGGTTTACGCACGATCAGCACGTCAAAGCCTGGCAGCGAAGTCTTGGATGCCAAAAGTGGGTGGCATCACAAGACTTTGCAGGAAGATAAAAATAAGCACACTGTGCGCTTAGATTCTGGTAAGCGCATACTATTTGAAATTCGAAACGGCGAGCTTCATATATTGGATATAGGCAATCACGTGACACACTAAAATAGACTACAACACCATCGCTTTTTTCAAATTCTGATCAATGGCATCCAAGAACGGTTCGGTATTCAAGTACTGGGTAGAATTAACCTTATCGCCGTAAATGCAAACAGCTAAATCCTTCGTCATTTTTCCAGATTCAACGGTTTCTACACAGACCTTTTCCAAAGTTTTACAGAATTTATCAAGCGCAGGATTATTATCTAGCTTCGCACGGTGCTCAAGGCCACGAGTCCAAGCAAAAATAGAGGCAATTGGGTTTGTTGATGTCGACTGGCCTTTTTGGTGCGCGCGAAAATGCCTGGTTACAGTTCCGTGTGCTGCTTCTGATTCCATCGTTTTGCCATCTGGCGTAACCAGGACTGAAGTCATCATACCTAGTGAACCGAAACCTTGTGCAACAGTGTCTGATTGCACGTCACCGTCGTAGTTTTTACAAGCCCAGACGAAATTTCCATTCCATTTTAGGGCGCTGGCAACCATGTCATCAATTAAACGATGTTCATAGGTAATTCCTGCGGCTTCGTACTTTGGTTTAAATTCTTTTTCAAAAATTTCTTCAAAGATATCTTTAAAGCGTCCGTCGTATTTTTTTAAAATTGTATTTTTAGTTGAAAGATACAAAGGCCATTTTTTAACAAGTGCCGTGTTAAAGCAAGATCTTGCAAAACCCATAATAGAGTCATCGGTGTTGTACATCGCAAGGGCTACGCCATCGCCTTTGAAGTTATACACTTCGTGGGAAATTTTTTGACCGTCTTTGCCTTCAAAAGTAATTGTTAGTTTGCCTTCGCCTTTTGTTACAAAGTCTGTTGCACGGTACTGATCGCCGAATGCGTGACGGCCAATACAAATGGGTGCTGTCCAGTTAGGGACTAGGCGGGGAACGTTTTTACAGATGATAGGTTCGCGAAATACAGTGCCATCTAAGATATTTCGAATTGTTCCGTTAGGGGATTTCCACATTTGCTTCAGATTAAATTCTTTAACGCGTGCTTCGTCCGGTGTGATCGTCGCGCATTTAATACCAACGTTGTATTTTTTGATGGCTTCAGCCGCATCAACAGTGACTTGGTCACCCGTTTTATCGCGGTATTCCATTCCTAGGTCGAAATATTTAATATCAATATCTAAGTAAGGAAGAATTAATTTATCCTTTATAAACTTCCAGATAATTCGAGTCATCTCGTCGCCATCAAGTTCAACTACCGGGTTAGCAACTTTAATTTTTTGCATGAAAAAACCTTTCTGCAGACATTTTGTGATTAAAAAAGCTGGGTCAGTGTAGGCAAAACTGCGGCATTAATCACGGCCTAATGCTTGATATCATCTATAATAAGGACTAGATTGGTGAAGTGAAAACGGATCTTGTTTATTCTCAGAAACTGCCACCAAGACGCCAATTTCCAGCAGCAACAGACCAGCAAGTCGAATTGATAGGAGGTCAGCTCGCACAGCGCGCCCGCCACCGTCACGGCGCGGGCATCGCGGTC
>JANPNP010000222.1:0-2387 GCA_031427535.1 Bdellovibrionales bacterium
CTGGGCCAGATGCTGGTGAAGATCTGCCTGAAGGACGGGGTGGACCTGGTGAACATCGTTCGCAGCCCCGAGCAGGCGAAGCTGTTGACCGACCTGGGCGCGAAGCTTTGCCGATGCAGTACGTTTTAAATAATCGAAATAGGATATGAGCGCGTCCAACACGCGAACAGAAGACTCATCTTCAATCATAAGATGATCATTTAAAATTTGATGAAATCTTTTTTCTTCGGATGCGCTTAAACTTTTAAGTTCGGCTTCAAAACTGCGGCGAATTGACGGCGAATAAAACTCATCTTCCAGTTTATAACTTCTTGCAATCGCTTGATACGTTCCAATCGGTGAAACGTAATACAACGGAAGTTTATAATGAAAGCGATTCAAAAGTTTTAACTGCGGATCGGCATAATCAAGTGCCGCAAGAATTCGGTACGAACAATTTTCATCAAAAAAATAATAGTCAAAGTACGTTGTCGAAAATATTTCCCAGATGTGATCGGTCAATCGTGAAGTTTGTTCGTTATCTAGCGGAAGCTTACTGTACCAAAGATCGCGGCTATCCCACTTTACATACTGATTTAGCATTTGGTAAAATGGCTGAATTTGGTATTGACCCGGATATCCGCCCAGTAACCCTTTGATCGTGTAAAATAAAGACTTCTCTTCAGCACCGGTTGTGTTAGCGGAAAAATTAATTGCGTAATCAAGTAGGCCTGCACCAGAATCAACAGGCTCTGCGCGCGAAAACAGCAAAAAGGTATGCCCAAACATAGACGCTGGATTATTCGGAAATGAATCGCTAAAAACCATGTACACCCTAGAATCTGAAAAGGCTTTTTTCCATTTGTCGCGATCCGGACATGAAACGGACTTGAATTTCAAATTTAATTTCTTTTCAAGAAATTCCCGCCGCGTTGGAAAAGCACAAATCACGGGTTGTTGGGTATAGCCCCAGGGCTCTTCTGGATTATTTAAAAATTTGTGGTAGGTAGCTTCCAGCTCTGCTAGCGGCGATTCTTTTCCCTTCGCCGCCAAAAAAAAAGCTGAGCCATCAGCCTGACTTGTATATCCACCAGTTAAATTTTCTCGGTACTGAAGCTGATTATGCCAAACGCTATCCATAGCAAGAATAGTAAAATCTAAAGATTGTGCCGTAGCTGTCGTCACAAAAAGAAAAAGACAGGAAAATGCTCCTGCCTTCTTTAAAAACTTATAAAAATTGCGATTAAGACGCGCTACTGTTGCAAACACCCTGAGTAGTCATAACACCTCGAACCTGCTCGACCAACTGAAAAGGGCTTGTGCCCTGGGCAGGAAAAAAATGTTCATAATTTTTTTGAGTCATTTTAAAAAAGTTTTGCGCTGCATTTTCGCTGCAGCCCATAACCATGGCAAAACCTGTTAAATACTCGCCCTGTCCTTTGGCCATTTCTACCATTAACGAATGAAAATTAGCTTCAGCAAAATGCAAATCTTTTTTCTCGTTCTTTACTAAAGAATGTGCCTCGCAACCAGAAGTACCCGATGTCATCCCCGATGTTGAAGACGTTAAAGAGTTCGTGATGCTTCGGGTATACGAAGACAAAAGAGAATTCCGACTTGTCACCTTCCAACCTAGTCCGCACCCACTACTCTTATCTTCGGCCTGACAAATCAATGTTAAACTTAAAATCGAAACCATCGAAATCCATTTCATACTATCTCCTTCTTGGTAGATCCTGTAATAGTGAATAACTTCATCTTTTTTGTAAAGTCCCGAACTAGACTCTGAAGGAACGGCGTACCCTTGGAATCAAAATCTAGGTGTTTCTGGTATTCCATCCTGGGCGGCCGTTAAGATTCGTTAAAAATTGGGATCCAGATGCGATATATTAGGACTGGATTTCGGTTTAGCTAGCTCTTATCATGGTAAGAGGCGCCGAAGATTTATCTTCCTTTTTAGGCAAAAATCTGGTTTTATCAGGACTCAATAGTCCGTTCTGTCAGGTTCTAAAGGTTCTCTTTGGTCTCCGCGAATGGCCCCCAAGCTTTCATAGGAGGCACTTATGGGAAAAAAAATATACGTAGGCAATTTGTCCTACGCAGTCGATTCAACAGCTTTACAAGATATGTTCTCTGAATTCGGCACTGTCGAATCAGCTAACGTTATCATGGACCGTGATTCTGGTCGTAGCAAAGGTTTCGGATTCGTAGAGATGGGTTCTGATGAAGCAGCTCAAACTGCAATTCAAAAATTAAACGGACAAGAAATGTCTGGACGCGCTTTGAACGTATCTGAAGCTAAACCTCAAGAGCCTCGCTCTGGTGGCGGCGGCGGTGGCGGTCGTGGCGGCGGTGGACGCGGCGGCGGTGGCGGCGGCGGCGGATTCTCTAAGCGTTACTAAGCTTTA
>JANPNP010000223.1:0-3009 GCA_031427535.1 Bdellovibrionales bacterium
ATATTAGGGCCTAACCGCAACGTCTTAAAATGAACCCTCATATTTGCATCTAAGGATTTAAGCGCGCTTAAACGCCTAATCTTCGTTTTAACATCACAAAAAACTGCGGTCATCGCCGTTTTTTGTAGGTTTGTAAATTACTTAGACGGCTAACAAGGTGCTAAAAAAGGACGTCTTATGAAATTTGGTGTTGGGATTATTTGCCTATTATTTTCGGTTTTTGCAGTGGCTAATGGGCAATCGGGTTACATTAAAAACGTCATCGAAGACGATGAAGGTTTAAAAGTAATTCTGGGTAAAAAAGCAGAAAGTGCAACCTTACAAGATGTTACGACGCTTCATGTGTCTAACACGACGGCTGATTTTAAAAATACAAAGCAGCTATTAACGAACGCTAAAGGCTCGAAATACCGCGTCACGATCACCCCAGATGAAGGCAAAAACCTTACCTTCAAAGTCGGGCCGTAACATGAAAACGTCCATTCTGGTTTTAGCAAATGTAGCAAATATTTTTGTATCATCACTAGCGTACGCGCAAGTGACTAGTGACAGTCAATTGCGCCAATCCGTCTACGATCTGATTGCGGAAAGTGAAAAACAAGGGTTAGTCACACGAAAGTATTTACCTTTGCAGTCAATTTTAACTAGCTTAACGAATAACGGTCGAACGGCTCAAGCGCAAAAGTTATCAGCGGATTTAATCCTGCAGGTTTCAAGTGATTTTGCTACCGGTCAGGTTAAAGCTGACGATCTAGACCGAACCCACATGATACCGACAAAAAAATTACGAAAAAACCAACTTGAAGCCGTTAATCAATATGCTTTGGGACAGTTATCACCGAAAGATTTATTGCAAATTCTAATGCCAAAGAATTCATACTACGCAGGCTTAGTTAAAACGTTACAACGCTTTCAGCAAGCTATAAGCTCAGGCCAAGCGCTAACTGCTTCAACCAGTTTGAAAACCATCAAACCAAGCGCCCAAGACACGGCTTCAATTTTATACGCACGTTTTCGCTTAGCCTTGCTGGGTTATACTAGCGACCAAAGCACACCCACATTAACTGAAGAACTAACTAATGCCATTTACAGTTTTCAAGTTGATCATAAATTAGGGGCAGATGGTGTATTAGGTCCGGCTTCGTGGGCTATTCTCAATCAAGACATTCAAGCACTGGTAACTAAATTGCGATTAAATATCGATCGCACGCGTTGGCTACCAGATGACTTAGGAACAAATCATGTTTTCGTTAATTTAGCCGAACAAAAATTAAAGCTAGTTCTTAACGGACAGCAAAGCATGGCTTTCAAAACCATCAACGGCCGCTTAGATCGTCAAACTCCGCTGCTGTTTGATTCACTGTCGCATTTATATTTAAATCCAACCTGGACAGTACCACAAAGTATTTTGCTAAAAGATAAAATTCCATCGTTTGTTGCCAATCCGCAAGCAGTTATCGATTTGAAAATGGATGTGATCAACGACTTAACTGGAAATAAAGAAGATCCGTTTTCGATTGATTGGTCTAGAATTAATGAAAACTACAGCCCCTACACTTTGGTACAAAGGCCAGGAAAGCACAACGCCCTAGGTTTCATAAAATTTCCACTTACAAATCCGTATGCAATTTATCTGCATGACACCAATTCAAGAGAACTATTTTCTAACACCGATCGCTTATTTAGTTCGGGGTGTGTGCGCTTAGAGCAACCGTTTGAATTTGCTGAAAAAATAATAAATTCAGTTGAATGGAATACCGATAGCTTGCGTGCTGCTAGTGAATACTTATCGCCGGAAGCAACCGGTTCAACCAAATTAAGATTTAAAGCAATACCGGTTTATCTTTTTTATTTAACAACTGCTGTGAACGAAGATGGAAGAACGGTCATTTCAAAAGATGCTTACGGGCTTGATACCGAAATGTATACCGTTCTTACAGAGGAGTAGGCGCGCACATGGGGTTCTTCCGAAGCTAAGTGGAATTACCCCATAGGAACGAAGAATGACCGATGAAAGCGGGCCGCGAGTAAATTAAGAACTACTCACCTACTTCTAACCCCTGCTCTAAGCATCCCACATCCGAACTTCGATCGCTAAACCTAATAGTGCTCCTATCGTGGTTTATTGGGCATCGCCCCAGTCTTGAAGTGCTCAAATGCTAAGATGAAAAAATCAAAGCAGCTAACACTATTTCCAAATCAACAAAAGAAGTTTTTTGGCGGCGCTCTACTTTACAAGAAAAGAAAATCAAAGCGTCCGCTGTCTACAAAAGATTCGATTCACTTAGTCCTACGCAGTGAGTGGGCGATGGGTAAAGATAGCTTCTTAGCTAGGCGTAATCACCAAGCGATCAAGCATATACTTATACGGTTTAGCAAAAAGTTTGGTGTTAGAATTTACCAGCAGGCTATAAACTCTAATCACATTCATTTACTTTTAAGAATCACTAATAGAACGCTGTACACAGCATTTATTAAAGCCGTTTCAGGGCAGATCGCAAGCCACACCATGGGTCAGCAAAGCTTTAAAGTGTTTGCAAGTGCACGTAAGAAATTTAGTGCGGGCGATGGGTTCACGGCTTCAGTAAGTTCACTAAGTAATATAAACGCAGAATCAGAATCATATCCAGACTCAGAGGCAGTAACAAACGCAACTGCCATTCACCAAACCCCGGAAGGTTTCTGGCAGTTTCGGCCTTTTTCTCGAATAACTAACTGGGGTAAGGATTTTAAACAGTGCACAGGTTACTTAAAACAAAATATCCTAGAAGCCTTTGGTTTTGTAAACTACAAACCTAGGAAAAACCATTACGCCACTTGGATCAAACACGCGGCACCTGCTTTTAGCAGCGGCTAATGGCCATTGCCACCACCATTCCTACAGTAATGTTGCAGTTCGCACAACGATAATAAATTACCCTGAAAAGCAAGGCATCGTTATTGGGCCTATTGAAGAATAGTCAAAAACAATATTACTACTACCGAAGTGGCGGCAGCAACTAGCACGGC
>JANPNP010000224.1:0-2129 GCA_031427535.1 Bdellovibrionales bacterium
CCTTATTAAGGGCTACGCTGAATTATTAAAATTAAAGGAAGACGAGCTAAACGGCGAGGGTCGAATTTTCATTCGCTACTCTGGTACGGAGCCGTTAATCCGAATATTAGTTGAAGGTAACAACAAGCAAAAAATCTCAGCTATTGCTGAGCAAATGGCAATTTTCTTAGAAAAAGAAATTTCATAATATGAAACGAAAAATAATTCTTGGTGTAAACATCGATCACGCAGCTACCTTACGCCAAGTTCGCGGCGCGACAACAAGTTACCCAAGCTTAGTAAAGTTGACACAACTAGCGAAAGCTGGTGGAGCCCAACAAATTACAATTCACTTACGGGAAGATCGCCGCCATATTCAAGATTTGGATGTGATTCACTTGTGTCAAAAATCTGCACTACCCATTAATTTAGAAATTGCGGTGGATGCAAAAATGGTACAAGTGGCACTGAAGAATATGCCAAAGTGGGTTTGTTTCGTACCGGAAAAACGACAAGAATTAACTACCGAGGGTGGCTTAGATGTTGAAAAATGCCAAACTCAGATCAAGCAATTAACCAACAAACTGCAGAAGAAAAATATAAAGGTTTCTTATTTTATCGAACCCTCGTTGCAGCAAGTTGAACTTTCGGCACTTGCCGGTGCCAATGCAGTCGAATTTCATACAGGCCACTGGGTGCTTCAAAGTGGTGTAAAGAAAAAAATAATCTGGGATAAGCTCGTCGAGGCCGCCAGCTGGGCTAATCATTTAGGACTTCGGGTTCACGCTGGGCATGGATTAGACTATCATCATGCACTTCTAATAAAAAAGCTTCCGTATTTAGTTGAAGTTAACATTGGTCACTCGTTGGTTTGTTATGCCTTGGAAGGCGGACTTCGAGCAGTTGTGAAAAAAATAAAAAATGAGCTTAAATAAAAAAGAAATTTTTTATGGAAATATTCGTTCAGTAGATGACTATGGCGCCATCGTAAAGATTTTAAAACCCCTTTTCGGGACGAAAACGTGCGTCCTGTTAAAAGGCAACTTAGCTGCTGGTAAGACGACTTTGGTGCAAAAAATTTGTGACTCCTATGGTTTACAATTTGTCTCGTCGCCAACGTTTTCTTTGCATCAGGTTTATAGTAGCGAACAAATTACGGTAGATCACTTTGACTTGTACCGCCTGCAAAACGCCGATGATATTGAAACTTCAGGCCTGTGGGATGTGCTGGCTAAAAGTAAAGCCTTAATATTCATTGAATGGTCTGAACGAATTTCGGCTACAGATTTGCCGCCGGATTTTAAAATTTTTGAAATCGAAATAATAAAGTTAAATGATGATCAACGCTCTGTGCGGATCGATCTTTTAGGGTAGTCGCCCACGGCTAAGATGATTCTTTAGCTAAATCCTCAAGCAGGTATTGGTCAGTTTCTGCAAGCTGATTGGATTTTAATCCGACTAAAAATCCAACGGTTTCGTGACCACGTTTTAGCGCCGTGATGCATGCATATTTAAAATCCAGAACAGGATGGGTTAGTTGACTTATGTTTATCGATTCTGAAATTCCGCTTTGTAAAATGCGGCGAAACGGCGAGTCTTCTGATAAGTCATAATTGAAAGCGCCGGATGAAGAAATTTTTTGTTCCAGTTCCGAATCCATTTTAAATATCTGCGTGTGGTTGTTAACAATTTTTAGCACGACGTAAGCACTAAAAAATTTTTTTGCTTCAAATGAGTATTCGTCGTGACGTTCAGAAATATAATCCCAAATTGGATTTGATTTTTCCTCTGGTGCTGCCATCAAAGAATACGAACTAAAAGTGTGACCACGGGCTGGCACCGAGGTCTGTGATCCCAGATCAAGTGCCTCAAAGTCGTCATTGGTTTCCACCTCGGCTGGGTTTTTATCGCAAATAAAAGAAAGGATGCGGGGCTCTGCCAAAATAAATAGGCATCCTGGAATGTTTAAAAGATTTTCATTGAAACCGATTCCTAAAACGATCAAGTGGCCATCCCAAACCTCGAGTGGCACTAGGTCTTCGCTCCAAAAGTTGAAATGGTCATATGCATTTAATGTTTCGTTCGCAGTTTGTCGCAGTTTTAATAATTCATCATCAGATAAATTTGTTTTTAAGCTTGTGCATTGAAAG
>JANPNP010000225.1:0-3395 GCA_031427535.1 Bdellovibrionales bacterium
CAAACTTTGTAATTTGATTTTCTAAATCTTTTTCGATTTTTTTCGACTCGGTGACGTCTTGAATGACAACGACTGCGCCAACGGTTTTGCCGTCCAGACCGAAAAGTGGCGAAGCCGAACCGTAAATAATTTTTTCTAGTCCTTCGGGGCTTATAATTTTTATGGGCTGATTATGGGTCGTGATTTTGTGATGAATTGCTTTAGCAAGCGGACCGTCGGCATCTTTAATCATGTGCCCCGTTGCATCCCACCAGCAGGTATGACATTGTATTCGTCGGAAAGAACCGCTTCTAAGGCAGTTATGTTTGCTGGATAATCATTTACAGCTAAAACGTTAGCTTTTACAATTTTAGTTGTTGTCATTGTGCCGCCCTACCTAGTTGGCGTAAGTGGTAACAACTGAAGACCGGTTCTGTAAAGGAAAAATTATTATTTTGGGACTTAGAAAAGCTGGTTCGTCTGAAGAATTTGTGGGTAAGTTCACTAAATTATAACCTCAAATTCAACTGTCAGAGTCAGCAATCGGACTCTGACAGCAAGCACGTCTTTTTTAAGCGAACTGCTTTTACCGCCCTCTGTAACTGTGCACCCTATATACTGCAAAGCTACAGAGGGCGGATAAATGGGTTTAAACAATTTGCGGGTAATTTCTTAAGAATTTGACTTAAAAATAGCAGTAATTGGTGATGCAAAGAGCAGCCGCAAACGCCTGTCAAACTACCGCGAATAGGGGAACCAGACCAATCGCTACCTGACTATTTAGCTGGCTAAAAACCTAGCGCCCAATAAACTGTAGCAACTTCCAGGACGGAACAACTTCACCCTGAACCGAAAATAATGCATTACGCACAAGAACAGGAACAATGACTTCGTCAGCTGTAGGTCCGCCGTGAAAACCACGACCGCTTAACGAAAAGTGAGTGTCAGCCCGTGGAATTACCACCACATCGGCTGATTTTTCTGCCTTGAAATAAGACGCCATATTTTCGATGAAAAATGGATAAAACATATTTTGTAATTGCAACGGAAGTTGGTCGCTGCACAGCGGATTAATACCCTGAAACACAACACCAACCGAAGCTACAGAACATGTGTTCACATTTTCCACAGTAAAACGGATCTCGCTTTTTTTATTTTTGATAACGACTGAATTTTTACTTTTATAAGCCACAATTTCAGTTCTTGGCAATTTTAACAGCTGGCTTGATAAAGTATCTAAGTCCTCAACTGTAGGTTCTGTTAAAAAAAATAATCCGGCATAACGGCTTTCATTTAAAGTCCGTACATTGGGGTTCAGTTTTTTAATGGCCGCTTTGATATTGAAAAACTGGCTGGGCTTGCGGTTAAAACCATGGTCTGAAGTCAACAGCGTGATGACACTTTTTGCAGTTTCGGCCTTTCGTAAAACACTAAAGATGGATTGCAAATTAAAATCGAGCTGAAACAAATAATTCATTGCCTCTTTCGAATCCGGACCAAACCGGTGGCTGATAAAATCCAAACCAACTAGGTGTACAAAAATAAATTGTGGCCAATCAGTTGGTTTAGTTTCTGTCAGCAAAAGGTGTAAACTATCAAGCTTCTTGCGATCTAAATAATTATAGTCCAATTGGCTTGCTGCATAACCCGATTGAAAATCAAATCCAGAGGCTACAGTGGCTTCGGCGCCAAGCCCGTAATCCAAGCTTACTGTAAAAAGTTTATCCGTGTTTAAACGTGTAAAAATACTTTTGCCAGCAATCATTTCAGCAAAATAAGATCGGTCTTTTACCGATTCAAAATCAACCAACCGATTTTTAAGAATAAGTTTATTGCCGACAGCTCCGGTTAGGTGAACTGGCTTTTCTTGCAGCAACCCAGCGATATTTGTGAAAGTCACTGACGGAAATGCAGCATGGGCTTTAACAATTTGGTGGTCACCCTTTGAAAAAAAATGTTTTATTTGTGGTAAATTATTTTTGGCCTGCTGTTCATCCAAGATAGTGTAGGTTAATCCATCTATCAGAAACACAATCACCGTTTGCTGATTGGAAATCGGGCCAACCTCTTGGTTTTTACTTACCTTATTAAGGTACTGATCCGGCACATAAGATCTGTTTGCACATCCGAATGTAGACAAAAAAATTCCTAGCAACCACCGCATAACAAAACGGTAACTTATTCTTTTCTTAGAAGCTAGTGATCTCATTCGCTCGCGATCAAATGTGAATGTTAAACGAACTTTATCATTCACTTAATGTATGATAATGACCTTACTTTGCATTTCACTTCAGCAACTGATTAGCGCTATAAGAACGTCATGAACTCTAGAATCTTATTTATTATAACTGGCCTTTTCTTCATCTTCTTCGCTGCACAAGCTAACGCGATTTCTCAGACTGAAGAAAAAAAGGTGCTTTTGCTACTTAATAACTTTTGTGGCGATGCCTGGTGCGAGGGTGCCTACGATATCCATTTCAAATCGATTCAGTTTAATTCATCGCATAAGGCTTACGTTCTAGCAGCAGCGACAACCGCAGATTCTTCAGATGAAAGCACAGCTTCATCAATTCCGTTTCACTGCGAAATTCCTGATGCACAGATATTTTTGGACACCCTTCACACCTCTCACGGTGAACAGCTTTACGAAGCTGAGCGCCGCTTGTTCGAAATCATTTCCAACTGTATCGACACAGCGTTGTATATAAAACCGTAACATCCAACATTCGCTTGCGTGCAGTTAACCTCTGTTGAATGATGACCAGAACCAACACGGAGGTCATTCAATGAAGTTATTTTCTGTAATCTTAGTTTTTGCAATGTCGATTGCAGCCCAAGCGGTTGAAGTAAATTCGACTTTAACTGTAACGTCCGCGCAGCCATTCAATCAGTCGGTTAACTACCATTTTGGCCAGACGTTCACAAACCAGACGCGCTATGTTCGCTATGACATTACAAACAACGGCGATCAGTATTTACCATTTCAACAAGCTAACATGTTTGGAATGTTCTTTGATGCGCGCCACACATGCCAAAACGGAATTCAGCCTTTCGGTCGCTGTTGGGTAGAAATCAGATACTGGCCAGCATTTGAAGGCTTTCACCATGGCCAATTAGAAATGCTGTTTGCGAATTTCAACGACATTATATTCTATGTTTCTGGCCAGGCGATTCGCTAAAACGTAATTTCTTTCGTTGCTGCCAAACGATTAGGAATGGATTTCGGTACATTAACCACCACTTGTGCCGGAATCGTTTTTCCTGATTTCAGATAAATCCCCCGCAAGTGCGGATTGTACAGCTTAAGTTTTACGGTATCATTATTAAAGACCGCAAGCAGATCATCATACTTAATTTTTTTAGATAACTTTAAATAGGTAATTTCCAGCGGTGGATCTTTATAGATGGGTTCCGGA
>JANPNP010000226.1:0-2383 GCA_031427535.1 Bdellovibrionales bacterium
CGGCAAGGACGCCGATAAGGGTAGCCAACTGATAAAGCGACCCGCATACGAAAGCTCGAATGAGCACTAACGGAGGGTATATGGCAAAAAGTACGAACAGCACAAAAATCACTGAAAAGGTGATCAAAGACTGCCGCGACAAACTTTTGAAATCAAAAATGGATTTACTAAATCGTGTGCGAGAAGCCCGAGAGAAATTGGACCTTGGCGAAAAGGGCGGAGACGAAGCAGATCAAACAATGCGTCTTCTAGCTGAGCAAGAAATGCTGAACTTAAATGACAGATTACGATCACAATTATACGAAATTGAAAGCGCTTTAGGCCGCATCGAAAATGGCTCATTCGGAATGTGCGAAGAAACCGAAGAAGTTATCGAAGTTGAAAGACTGCGCGCAATACCTTGGACGCGCTTAAGTATCGAAGGCGCTGAAATCCGCGAATCTGTAAACAAACGTTACGCCCGCTCGTAAAAAAGGTACCTGCTCACTTTTCTGCAAGAAGCAGTGAGCTTATTTAATTAGTCTAATTTTAAAACCCTTTGGAGCAACTGAATCGTTTTCAGTTATAAACCTAAGGGTTTTTTCATTATTAATTCCCAATTGATTTTGTAATTCGGCTTCTAAGGTGTGTTGATCGCGAACTGCTTCGTGTACAAGTTCATTAAAATTCTCGATAGAGGCAAAAACACTGACCCTGTAAGCCACTAATAATACTAGAAGAACCCATCTTAAACTCATAAAGCCTCCTTGGCTTCGATCTGTTGTTTAGACAGAGCCAAGAAGTCGGACGGTTAATAAGGATAATGCGCTGCCTTACGATAAGTGAGCAGGTACCTTTTTGTTGGTTACGATGGACCAGTTGCAGAGTTTGTACAGCATACGGGCGCCGACGTTGCCGTCCCATTCGCTGTGATCGGCTTCGCCGGTAGATACTTCGTTTAGGTCGAAGCCCACGATTTGGCGACCGCTTTGGGCGACTAAGTTAAAGAGGAAAAATACTTCGTCGGTGGATAAGCCACCTATGACTGGCGTTCCGGTCGACGGGCAGTATCTTGGGTCAAGCCCGTCGATATCGAATGAGATATAAACTTTTTTTGGTAATTCGTTGATTATGTCCGTCGCTACCGATGACCACGATTCGCCCTTTAACAAACGCTGCTTAAGTTCGATGTCGAAGAACGTTTTTACGCGGTCATTTGATTTTACAAAGTTGTATTCGTCTTCGCAAAAATCGCGAATTCCAACTTGCACTAGTTTTTTTGGTTTTACCGGAAGCTGCATCACATTGTACATGATCGACGCGTGTGATTGATGAAAGCCCTGATATGCTTTTCGCGTGTCCGAATGTGCATCAATGTGCAAAATTCCAACTTCACTTTCGCCAGCTGTTGAATGCGTTTCACAAATCGCTTTGATAGCCCCCAGCGGAGTCGAATGATCGCCGCCTACTAAGCCAAATAATTTTCCAGCATCAAGAATTTTTTTAGTTTCGCTGTAAACCCAATCGGTTAAGCGAGCGGAAGCCTCGTTCACCTGAGCAACCAGTTTTTCAATTAACGCATGGTCATCGGACTGGTCTGTGCGTAATGAAATCACTTGCTGAGCCAATGCTTTAAACTTTATATTTTCTGCTAACCACGTCTCAGAGATGTCTTGCATAAAATAGCCGGCTTCAAATGCATTTTTAGTTTCGAAGTCGAACAGGTCAATTTGCGCCGAAGCTTCACGAATAATTCGCGGTCCGTTGGAGGCACCCTTGCCGTACGAAGTGGTCACCTCCCAAGGAACGGGAAGCAAAACTAACTTACTTTCAGCTTCTGTAGTGGGAATGCCAAATATTCCGAAGTCAGAAGAAATTGTCGTTGTTGGGTCAAATTTTTTAGTGTCTTTTTTAGTGTCCATGTCGTTCCTTTAGGAATTTAAGTGCTAGGGCCGGCGTTGGTTCAAGCAAACGTATGAAGATTTTTGCCAATTACCAGCGAATTTACTTGGCATTTTCTAAACAAAATTTACAGCTCTTGAATTAGGCCCAAATTCAAAAAAAGAAAATGAAATCCTTTACTTTGCCTGTTGCGCCATGAATCAGAAGTTGAATAAAAACCCAAGTTCGATCATCTTTTCAAGTACTTATTAAACAACTTCTAAAAGGAGTCGTCCAATGTTTTTGAAAAACCTAATTTTATCTTTGTTTGCAAGCACGGTATTAGTCACTGCAGCCGTTGCGGTAGAGCCAAATCGCTCGGCGCGAACCACGCAAGCAATGGACGAACAAGGAGGTCGGCGACGAATACCTGGCGTACTGCGACGGCGCCTTAGCCGGTCTCGCCGCGCTCCAGGACGAGCCGCTGGCATCGACGGTGATTCCACTTGCCGACCTCGGGCAG
>JANPNP010000227.1:0-4747 GCA_031427535.1 Bdellovibrionales bacterium
TATCCAGTGCCGAGTGGGCTGTACATCATCAATCGATAGGAAAGCACGGTCCCTACAGCGAATATGAAATTAGTTTTGATGATGTTAAAGGTACGTTTCGATTTTTTCGTGACATTGATATTTCGGAAGTTGAACGCGAAGTTACTAAGCGGCAACCTTTTGTGCAGGATGTATTGGCAGCGCTGCAGCTGCCTGATTTACAGTGGAAAGGGCCGTCGTGGGATTGTTTTTATCACGCAACATTTAATCAGCGGCCGGTTTCGGTAATTACGGCCAGGGGCCATTCAGCCGATGTGTTAAAGCAAGGTATTCATGAATTTGTTAAAGCTGGTTACTTACCATCGATACCCAATTATTTAAGCTTGTATGCAGTCAGTAACAAAGAGGTACGAAAGCACTTGAACGATCATGATTTTAAACTATCGACTGCGGAATTAAAACAAAAAGCCATTCGCGCCTCTGTAGAAAAAGCGATCGAAACGTATGGGTACAGTCCACACCACCGCTTTGGCATGAGTGACGATGACCCTAAAAATATACAACTTGTTGTTGAAGAGATGGCTCGACTGAAGTCGAGTTATCCAGAAATGTCTTTCTTCATGATTGAAACCTTTGATGGGGCGTTTATTAAACACGAAATAACGCAGCATGGGATTAGAAGCCATGCATTACAAGATGCCGCAGCACAGTTAGAGCTGTTCAATGCAACCAGACGTAAGCCTTAACCACCATAGCATACTGTAACAAGGCTTATCATTCGCCCCAAGCAAGCATATACTTTTTTGATACGCGCGAAGATTTAAATTTAAGACATTGATAAAGGACATTCACGATTATGCTAAAAATTTTATTTTCTAAAATGACCCTGGTCGTTTTGCTTGGAAGTTCGGTCGGATTATCACAAGGGTTGGATTTTACCCGATCACTTGATTGCAACTGGATAGATCCGATTCAAACCGGTTTTCTGCAGAACCATTTGGTTTTTAAAACGAAAGACAAAGATTTACAAACACGAGTTATCGCCCAGTATATCAAGCGCCAAGATGGGGCTAAAATTTACTTACTTGATTCAGATGTGCAAAGTATTACGACAATGATGAAAGACGTGTTTGCAAACGTAGAGAAAAAAGATTGCAAGTTTGTAAATGAAATTCAGCAGTTATTAGTTAAGCGAACTGAAGAGCGCGCCATGTTCGTGAAAAGCCATTTAGGAAAAGATTTTAAATTTAATAAAGATGTTGAGTTTGTTTACGATCCTGATAGCAAGCCACATCCGAAAACTAAAGAAGAGGCTGAAGAATTTTTAAAGAAATTCGTGCAGTTTCAGATTGCTAATTATATCGCAACAGATATTAAGTTGGATGAGGCCAAAGCGAAAGTTATTAAAAATTACGACCGTAATTTAAAGCGAACTAAGGATACGAAAGTTGAAGAGCTTATGGCCGGATACTTGAATTCTTTTGCGCTGTCACTAGATCCGCACTCAAATTTTTTCTCGCGTGATTATTATGAGGATTTCACCATCGACATGAGCCTTTCACTAGAAGGAATTGGTGCGACACTTTCGCAGCAAGATGGTTTTACTACAATTGAAGCCCTAGTTCCTGGTGGAGCCGCTGCGAAATCCGGAAATTTAGAGCCACAAGATAAAATTATTTCAGTAAGTAAAAAAGACGGCAAAATGGAAAATGTCGTTGATATGGATTTAAAAGATGTTGTGAAAATGATTCGTGGACAAAAGGGTACGAAAGTTAAACTGTCGATCTTAAGAAAAGAATCTGATGGGAATAAGAAGTTTGACGTTGAATTAACGCGAGAGAAAATTGCTCTGGAAGATAATGCTGTTTCAATTACCTACTTAAATAAAGAGATCAATGGGATGAAAAAGAAAATTGGCGTGATTAATTTTCCATCGTTCTATTCTGATTCTAAACGTGGCGGAAGGTCATCGGCAGCAGATCTTAAAAAAGTTATTGTGCAAGCGCGCGAGAAAAAAGTGGATGGGTTGGTTTTAGATTTATCGAATAACGGCGGCGGTTCCTTAGATGACGCTGTCAAAATTGGTGGTTTATTTTTTAAAACGGGTAATGTCGTTAAACAGTCATCAAGCAAAGCTGGTAACGAAATTTCGCTTGCTGATTCAGATGAAAAAGTTGACTGGGCAGGACCGTTAGTTATTTTAACATCGCGAATTAGTGCATCGGCATCAGAAATTGTTTCGGGCGCACTGAAAGATTATAACCGTGCGGTCATTGTTGGATCGGATCATACTTATGGCAAGGGCAGCGTGCAGACTGTTTTACCTGTGCCGGGCGAATTAGGCGCCCTAAAAGTAACGATTGGGATGTTTTTTACTCCGGGTGGTTTTTCGACGCAGCATCGTGGTGTGGAATCAGATATCATTATTCCTAGCCCTTACAGCGTAGACGACATTGGTGAAAAAAGTATGGACTATTCATTGCCACCTAAAAAAATTGATAGCTTCCTGTCAAAAACGGCTTACATCGAAAAGGGCGAAGGCGCTTGGACGATGATTAAGTCAGACTGGGTGAAGTCGCTAAAGTCACGTTCGCAGGAACGTGTATCTAAAAACGATGAATTTAAAAAAATCGTGGATGAATTAGAAAAAACAAAAAAATTAGGTAAGGTCATTAAAGTAGCTGAAGTCATTAAAGACAAAGGCGAAAAAGAAAAGAAAGTTAAAAAATCTCGTTACGGTGTTGATAAAGCTGAAAAAGAAAAAGAATATTTAAAGCGTGCTGACATTCAGGAAGCTGCCAATGTGCTTACGGACTTGATTTTATTATCAGACGGTAAAGAACTAGGAAAGATTGCGCTGAATATTCCAGTTAAATAGTAGTTTATTTTCACAGCTGATTTAACTACGTATTAGCGGTTAGTTAGCAAAAAAAGCGCAGCCTTAAGCTGCGCTTTTTTATTTTTAGATAGCTGCGTATAGTGGTGTTAAAAAGAAAACAAATATTTTGTCAGGTCATGACTGAGACATTCAATGAGGTGATCGAACAAGGGTCTGTTAAAGCGATTTTGAATTTTTCGAAGCTTCAATTTTCTTCGCTCGATTTTGATACTGCGACTAAAGTCGGGGACTGTGTCCGTCGATAAAAATAGGGCGCAAAGGGGAAAATCGAATGTTAAAGAATATGAAACTAGTAGGTACCAACATAATCATATTAGTGTTCGTAGCTTCTTGCTCTGGGCCCGATTCTAATTTTTCTATTATTGAAACAGATTTGTTAAGCTTAGCCATCAGCCCGGTAGCCGCAACCTTAGCGATTTCAAACCTTAAAACATTCACAGCTACCGGCGGAACTGAGCCTTATGCCTTTTCAATTTTTAGTGGGAGTGGGTCAATTTTATCAACTACCGGAAGTTTTACAGCTGCCGGAGTAGCTGGTACTGCAGTTGTTCGAGTTATAGATTCAGTGGGTCGCGTTGCTGATGCCATCGTAACTGTGAATCCGAGTTTAGAACTAGGTCCAATCAATCTAAGCTTAGGCATTAACGCAACGGCAATTTTTACAGCGACCGGGGGTGTTGCTCCGATTAGCTATTCTCTTGTTAGTGGAAACGGTCTTGTCGATTCCGCCACGGGAAGTTACACAGCGCCATCACTTGCAAGCACAGATGTTTTGCGTGCCACTGACGCCCTTGGTAATACGTCTGAAGTTACTGTTAGTATTTTTTCTGGTCTAGGAATTTCACCATCAGTTGTTACGTTAGCAGTTAACAATATTTTAGGATTATCTGCTGCAGGTGGTGCTGCGCCCTATACGTTTTCTATGTTAAGTGGCTCAGGAGTTGTTACTGCTGCAGGTAATTTTACCGCAGCGGCTGTAGCTGGCTTGGCTACAGTTCGTGTGACCGACAGCCTTGGTGCCACTGCGGATTCAACTATTACAATCAATCCTGAGTTACTGATATCACCGCTAAACGTTACGGTTTTTGTAAATTCAACATCTTCATTTTCTGAAACAGGCGGCGTAGGCCCGTACTCGTACACAGTTATTTCTGGTACAGGTAGCATTAACAGTAGCACCGGATTATATACTGCACCCGCATTAAATGGATCAACGCAAGTTCGGGTTACTGATGCCATTGGCAATTTTTCTGACTCTACAATTACAGTAACGACGCCACTTACAATTTCTCCGACGATGGCAACTTTAGCAGTTAATAATTCAATGCCATTTGCGGCCATCGGCGGGACAGGTCCATTTGTTTTTTCTAAACCAAGCGGCAGTGGAAGTATTAATAGTTCCACTGGAATGTATTCGGGCCCAGCGGTTCCCGGCGTAGCTGTTGTTCGTGTAACCGATAGCTTAGGAGCGTTTGCACAAGCAAACATAAATATAAATGCAGGAATATCAATTTCACCTGCAACTCAAACCATGGGAGTAAATGGCACATTAAATTATTCAGTTACCGGTGGGGTTGCACCTTATATTTTCGCAGTGATAACAGGAAGTGGCTCGGTTCATTCTTCAAGCGGAATTTTTACAGCAGCGGCCACTGCCGGAAGTGTCCTTGTTCGCGTGACTGATGCGCTGGGAAATAGCGACAATAGTAATTTAACCGTCGTGTCCGGCTTAAGCATTTCGCCAGCTGGCGTGACTTTAGCAGTGAATAACGCAGCATCTTTTGCAGGCGCGAGCGGCGCCGCACCATATATTTATTCGCTGGTATCAGGTACCGGATCAATAAACTCAAGCACTGGTTTGTACACAGC